>NZ_JAFKPJ010000112.1:0-301 GCF_019633765.1 Bacteroides sp. 11BF | reverse complement strand
TCTCTTGGAAAGCGGGTGCAAAAGTACGCGATTTACCAATACAAGGCAAATATATAGGGAAGTTTTTTTTCAAAAAAAGATAAATTTACATGTAAAGGGCTGAAGGAGAGACCGGTTTTTAAGCATACTTTTAAAAGAAGGAAAAAAAGAGGCCCAAGGGGACACATTATTATAATATATAGAGGGGGAATATTTGGAAAACAAGGAGGGGAAGATTCATTGGGGAGGGAGGGGAATCTCTGTGTTGGGAACGAACCGCCAGGCGGTTTCAAATTTCTCCGGGGGGATATGGGAAAGGGAT
>NZ_JAFKPJ010000111.1:0-301 GCF_019633765.1 Bacteroides sp. 11BF | reverse complement strand
TACTTAATAGGTAAGAGAATGATAAGTCATTCATTTTATCGTTGCAAATGTATGGATTATTTTTAATGTATCCAAAATATTTCTTTTCTTTTTTTTAAATGAAACTATTTAATATTTGCCTTTTACACCAGTTCTTTTTATTAAATTGTTATCTATGAATGATTTTTAAAGTAAATATAATTCCTTATTATAAAATAATATATATCTATATGACTGCTTCATGCCATGAGATTATGAATTTAACTCAAAACTATCCGTAGGAGCATATATCCATAAAATAAATTCTCTTACCTATTAAGTA
>NZ_JAFKPJ010000110.1:0-316 GCF_019633765.1 Bacteroides sp. 11BF | reverse complement strand
TTTTTTGAAGGAACAACCGTATCATTTATACTTATTTGTACCTATATTCTACCAAACTAAAATATAATACACTGAATATATGCAACTTATATCTATAAGATAGAAATTAAGGATGCCGTTTCGATTTACTACAAAAGATTGGTTAGTCTAAGCTCTCTGGTATTTATTAAAAAAAAGATTCTATTTTTGCATTTTATTAATTCTTATTCTTATCTTTGCTGCATAACATCTGCCAAAGACTTAAGAGATGTGAATTATTTGTTAGCCTTAAAAGCTCCGAATTGCGTTTTCTACACTGCGGATATAGTCCTGAAAG
>NZ_JAFKPJ010000011.1:0-196763 GCF_019633765.1 Bacteroides sp. 11BF | reverse complement strand
AATTCAAGACAATTAAAACAACTATGAATCAGCAGTTTATAGCGAAGTGGCAAAAACAACGGAAATAACGACACGAGTATGATAGATTTGTTAAGCGACATATACACAGATGGTTGCCAAGCGAAAAAGTACCGTTTATCCGACTTCTTCAATCGGTGGTGGGACGAGTATGCACAGCACCCGGCGGAGTATATCACCCCCGAACAGTACAAGGCGGTGAACGCTATCCGTGTATGCCGTACAGCAGCTTTAGGCATAGATACATATGCTTGTCCCGAATGTGGCGAAGTACGGGAAATCTACCATAGCTGCAAGAACCGTTTCTGCCCGTCATGCGGTTGGCGTGATACGCTGAAATGGGCGGGACGCATGAAAGACAAGTTGCTGCGAGTGCCACACCGCCATGTGGTTATGACCTTGCCGCATATATTACTGGATTTGGTGAAGCACAACAAGAAAGAAATATTGAATATCTTGATGCGCACATCGGCTGAAACTGTTAAAGACTGGATGCAGCATAAGTTCGGCTTGAAAACCGGAGTGATTGCCGTGTTACATACCTACGGGGAAACGAAGCAGTTTCATGTACACACGCACATGATTATGTCGTGGGGTGGTATTGACAGCAACGGAAAGATTGTCATTCCCGAACGTGACTATGTACATATCCCCTCTATCTGTAAGGTGTTCCGCTACAAGTTTGAAAATGCGTTGATAGAACTGTTCGATGCGGGCAGACTGGAACATGATTTTCGTGACCGCATGGAGTTTATGGGCTTCATCAAAAAGGTGGCGAACAAAAAGGATTGGATTGTGCATTTGGAGCCGCCGATACAAATGCCGGAGCAGGTGATACAATATGTAGGCAGATATTCCAAAAGAGCGTGTTTGAGTGAGTATAAGATTACGGCAATGGATGGTGAAAACATTTCATTCCGCTATCGTGACTACCTGAACTCGCCTGACAGAAGAAATCCGGTAGAAAAGGAACTGACATTGCACTATCGTGAGTTCTTCCCCCGATTGTTGCAACACGTTCCCCTGCGTTACTTCCGCATCGTGAGGTATTACGGCTTCTACTCCAACAAAGGTAATTTGCCGGAAGAATACTTCGGACGGGATAAAAGCGAGATTGAGGAAACCAAATTGCAGCAGGAAGAAAGCGAGTATGAAAACCCGTATTTCTGCGAGTGCTGCGGACAAATGAGAGTTTACAGTCACACAACGGTAGTAAGTGGCGGCACAACATATACGGTTGTATTGGAGCATTGCGACATACACAGACGAAAAGCGGCATGATAGCAACATGGGATAGCTATGCCCTGCCGTGAATAAATACAGAAAAATCCCATAAAACAGAAGAAAAGAGAACAAAAAATGAATGAAATACAGATAAGAGCAGTAATAAAACAAGGAAGGTGTAAGCATGAACTTCACACCTCTTTCTGCCGGAAACAGCAGTTAAAAATTGAAGTTCTATATAATATGTAAAAAGGCAAGGCGGGTAAAACTGTCTTGAACATGAAAATTAAGCACCTAAACGGTGCATATTTCCGTGCCATTAGCAATAAAATTTGAAATATGGATAAAGACGAGATAATATCAAAATTAGGATGGTTTACTCAAATGAAGTCTATACCACCCTTAACTGATAAATTCAAAACAGAGCAAATTATCTTTTTTGAAAATATCATCCATTTCTTACAAGATAATGGATTGACAACTAAAGAAATACTAAAAAAAGGAGAAAAGCCTACAGATAATACTGAAATAAAAATTGGAGATTTAACGGAAGAGGGATTAAAGTTTTATCTGTATGGCATTAGAAAATGGCGACAAAAATACGATAGAGCAAAAGACGGGATTAAAGCAATCAATGACTTTGCTTTTATTGAAAAGAAATTAAAAGAATTTAGAAGTAAAAATATTGCTAACAAAGCGTGATAACGCCTAACAGCGTTCCCCGCTTAGCCATTAATGGTAATAAGGTATATGATAGACTATTTATATTATAGGTTTTATAGATTATGGCTTCATTCTTCTGTATCGGAAGGAGCCACATTTTTGGCAATGCTTTTGTTTTCGGTCATGTTAAGTACAAATGTATTAACCGCATGGGGTATATTAACCCAATACGGAATCATTGATTATCCGTCCGATACTCAATACTATATCATTGAAGGCAGTTTAATAGCATTGCTGTGTGGCAGATTTTTCTTCAAGAAAAGGTACAGAAGAATTATAACCAAGTATGAGGATGAAAACTCTGTGCAACGTAAAGTTGGAGTGTGGGCACTTACTGTATATATAGTGGCAACCTTTACTTGCTTTTTCATAGAGGCATTGCACAGACAGGGAAAAATATAATTTACCATTAACGAAGCAGGATAACGGACAAGCCGTTCCCTGCTGAACNCAAGGCGGGTAAAACTGTCTTGAACATGAAAATTAAGCACCTAAACGGTGCATATTTCCGTGCCATTAGCTGTAAAATGAATTGTAATATGGAAGATAAATATTCAAAGGAATGGAAACAGGTCAATATTGCCTATAACGAATACAGGCAAAGTCTCGCCTTATTTTTAGCTTGTGATGAAGAGCAAATCTATAATGATTTATCGAAGTCTTTGCGCAACCGTAAAGATGAACAAGGTTTGCATATTACGCTAAAAGTAATGATGTATGAGTATATTCCTGAAAAAATACAGATACGTTTATTAGATGATTTGTTTTTTGTTATGCTCAATACACGGGTTTCATCTTCTGCCTTAGCAAAAAATATCATCTTGGCATTAAATCAATCATCAGATAAAGAGGTAATAATTAAAGAGCAGATAATTAAATTGGTAGATAAATATGCTTTGTTCTCAAAAGATAATTGGGAGTTATTCGATATTGCCAATCTCCTTTACAGTTTGAAATACAAAGATAAATTTGCTTCTTTTACAAAAGAATATATTAAAGCATTGATGGAAACAGGATTTGTGGATAATGAGAGTGAATTAAGTAAACTTCTAAATTCAATAAAAGATAATTAGAATACAGCTAATAAGCCAAGATAGTTGCTGAACGCAGCCCCTTGTCAAACCATTAGCAACCCTGAAAAAGAAAGAAAATGACAAAAGAAGCATCCAAATTGATGACAGAAGAAAAGTTTTGGACAATCATCGAAAATTCTAATCGTGGACGAAATTTGAAAGAGTGTCTAACCCCACTTTCCGAAGAAGAATTGTTTGGGTTTAGATATTGGTGGGAATATTTTTGCAGCCTATCCTATAAGCAGGACTTATGGGCTGTTGCCTACGTCGTGCTTGGCGGATGCAGCGATGACGGGTTCGACTATTTTCGATTTTGGCTTATTGTGCAGGGGCGGAAAGTGTTTTACAACGCATTGGAAAATGCAGATACCTTGTGTGATGTGTTCTCGAAACTTGAAGATCCGGAAGGAGACGATTATCCAGAACAAGAGGACTTAGATTATGCCGTTCAGGCAATTCTTGGAGAGCGAACCGGGAATGAAGATTACTTTTATACAGCGGAAGAAAACTATTCATTACCCCAGTATGCTCACGAAATCGAATTTGAATGGGAAGAGGACGATGAAGAATCCATCCGCAAGGTTTGTCCACGAACTTTTGATAAATGGTGGGAAAATGATGTGTTCTGAACGAGGTTGCTAACAAGCGGCTAAATCTCCCCAAAGGTCGATTAGCCACCAAACATTAGTAATAACTTGATAAACATAAACGAAGTATGAATGTAAATGAGATTATTTCTAAAATCAACAATATGAATCTTCAATCCGAAGAAGATTTGCAAGAGGTAGAATCTGTTTTAACTGAAATGGATAATGCTTTAATCGAGCCTTTATTTAGATTGCTTGAAAGGCATCCACATTTCAACTTTGGCAATCCCGGTCGTGTAGTCCATTATTTGGAAAAACTTGATAATAATACTTATGCTCCTTTTTTATATGCTTCTATTCGTAGAGTGCCTACTGAATATAATATATGGATGCTTAACAGATTCTTAAACTCTCTTGACACTTCCGAAAAATCAGAAGGTATAGTGATTTTAGAAGAAACATTGCAGAAAGATATTGATGAAGGACTTAGAGATTGGGTGAATGAATGTTTGGATGAACAGAAAGAGGAATGAATTATTACTAACAAGCCAAGTTAGCTGCTAAACGCAGCTCCTTGTCAAGCCATTATAAGCAATAGTACACCAAATTATGAACGAACAAGTACAAGAACATTTTAGCTGTGCTGATTGGATCTTAATACCTGCATCCATTAGAAAAGATGTTGCAGACATATTGGGACTAACCCTTTTGTCTGAAAATGAGCAGTGGGATAACAACCCAATACTTTGTACTACTTATGAAAATGCAGACAATTATCTTAATGACCTTTTACCGAGAGTGGATAAGATATTGATTTCGTCAGTCATTAACGGATATTATATCGTTGAAGGGAAATGTTTGCGATATATTTACGAAACATTGGGTAAAAGGCTTTCGGCAAAATGCGGTGTCTATTACTTCTCGATAGATTTATGGGAATATCGTTACGCTTATGGCTATTATGAGAGAAGCCAAGAAAAGCGTTTCTATTGTGCCGAATTAGATGCTACCGGAAATCTACAAGAAGAAGACAGAGGGTGTGTATTAAGTTGTGAAAATGACGCAGAAAGCCATATCCCAAAGGTAAAGATTGAGGACGAGCAAGTTCCTAACTCTTGGTTTCTTCCTTTAGGTATAATGTTCAACTTAGGGATGATGGATGCAGAGATACAGCAAGCTCTTAGTAAACTATGCAGCATTTATATGCTGAATAGCACAGATGCTAAAATGATAAAGAATATAATAACAGAAAAATTTAGCTTATAACAAGGTCGAGATAACAGCTAAACGCTGTCCCTCACCAAACCATTATCAGTAATTGAACAACTAACAAACTAATATATGGAATTAAAAGTTTTAGAAATTTCTTATGAGTTAGATAATGAAGAAGGTCTTAACGCCTTATTCTTTCAAACAAGTGAAGGCTATTATACTATATCAAGGTTGAAAGAAGAAGATAACCTTTATATGGAATTAAATAGTCAAGTGAACGGAAAGTATTTTGATACAGAATATTTTGATTGTAGTGTTAGAAACGGCTGTATATCTTTTAATGTGCCTGAAAATAGAAATTGGGATTTAGGAATATACCAAAATATAACTTTGCTGTTTTCTCCTGTGAATATAGATGAATTTAAGAGAATATCAATGGTAGTCAGAAATATATTCATAGAAAGAACAGGTATGTATTATGCAAATGAATAGATTAATAAAACTCACTGATAACGAAGCAGGCTAACCCATTATAAACATAAATGAAGTATTATGGAAGATATAGACATCCTAAATAAATTCGACAATGATAAATTGATAGACGTAGTGAAAAATTATAAGCGTTATGGCTATGATGATGAACTCCGTGATTATGCCATCCACTTATTGGAAAAGAGAGGTTGGAGCAGAGAAGATTTACAGCAGTTCGGCTATTTAACAAACTATGATTACGATGAAGCCGAAAAGCAGTATAAAGCATACAGTAGAAATTCATTGATAGGCATTTGTACGCTTGTATTTAGTGGGGGGATTTTAGCTGTTGTTTATTTAATCTTTCTAATCCTTGCTTACCGGAACGTTGCAAAATTCTATAAGGCATTAGGGCGCAATGAAGATGAAACCGCATTATTCAACGTTCTTGGTGTACTGGCTTATTTTCATCTAAAAGGAAGAATGAAAGAAGAATTGAAAGGAGTAAGATAAATTTGCAATAATCACCTAAACTGCTAAACACAGTTGTCTTAATCCCATAATAAACAACATGTATCGTTTTGCAAACATAGTATTATTGGTTCTTGCCATTTTCATGGTAATGGGGTGTTCTTGCAGCAAAACTCTGCGTGAACGTAACATACAAGATGAAATACTTAATGTAGATAAACTCCGCAAGCAAAGTAAAAAAGAGTATAACTATATAAAAGAAGATGCTGAAAGATTGTTTGTAAATTCGGCAACGGTTTATCCCGATACATTATACTGCCAACAATACACTTCATTGCAAGGTTACTTTTATGGAGAAACCGGATTTGACTTATATTGTATGTGGTATGCACAATTTAATGCCAATAATAGGAAACACTATCGTAGCGAACGTAAGACGTTAAACAAAATATTCTATTGTGTAAACGATATGTTGAGATGTATCGCCGGGGGTGGAACTGGCTTCACACATGAAACATACCGCATACCTGCATACACAGAGTATTACATCTATAAATATCAGAATATGGAAGCTAATAAAAAGCCCCAAGATAATGACGTAAGCCAAACGATTTCAAATTTATGGCAGATAATAGCTACTTATAATAACGAAGATATGCCCTTTGAAATATTAGCTTATAAAATGAAATACATATATGAAAATATGAACTATATAAAGTCATTGCTTACTACTGAAAAATATCATTGTTGCCTGCAAGAATATATGTGCAGACTAATAAGCGAAAATGTAAGTGAGCAAGAACAATTAAGTTTATTATACCTAAATGGTATTCCTTGTCAAACCATTACTGATAATATCAGATAAAAATGAAGAAGATTAAATACATATTTTGTATCGTCTTGTGTTTTGGAGCAGTGGAAGCTACAATAGCACAAAGTGACAATAACTTGCCTTCTTTGGAAAAACAGCTTTGCTTTATTCAAGATACTTTATATATGCTACGGCAAAATTATCCCTATACGAATGATGATTATTGCGATTCTTTACAAAATAGATTCTCTAACCTGCTGGAAGAACTTTGTACAGCCGATAAAGGAATGAAATACGACTTTAGAGAATTGAGGAAAAAAGAACGGCAATTTACTATGGCTGTATCAACAGACGGGGATATGAGGGTATTTTCCCGGAACACTTATTTCGGTGGTTCGATGCCATTGTTTGCCTCTTATATTCAATATAAGGATAAAGAACACACGTATTTCTTCAATATAAATAATGATAATGATATGGGGGTATGCTATGATACTATTTATTCTATTCAAGCATCGGATAAAAGATATTACCTGCTTTCGGGAACAAGTCAAATAGCGACTGCATATCCTTTAGCAGTAATGAAAGCTGTTAGTTTTGCAAATGGAGAGTTGAAGAAAGAAACAATATTCGTTTCAGGTAATCAGCAAAAGGATTATTTATCTATCTCTTATCGTTTTGCAGAGGATAATATAGACGCACGATTATTCATTGGCAACAATTTTACGTTTCCCCGTATCGTATATCTTGGAAAACAAAAGGAAATATTAAAGCCTGTTGTTGTAAAAAATAAAGATGATACCGAATATGTTGATAGAGAAATTGAAGTTTATAAACTTGAAAGAAATAAGTATGGAATAAAATTCATCAGTAACAATGAAAGATAACATCGAAAATGTTCCTTTCTAACCATTAATAATAATTTGATTACGACAATAATATGACAGCAATAGCACAACTAAAGACAACGGATTTCCAAAAGATTGATACACCTTTGAGTTATGGGCATAGTGTATCTATATGGAGTGTGGATTGTAATGTTACAATCTTTCCAAATGGTAATGAAAACGCTGATTTATCAATACTCCTATTGCAAGTACAGCAATGCCTGCAACAGATAAACGACACTCAAAAAGAGTGTTTACAGTCCATTCTTGATGCTGATATGATAAATCTTGCAGAAGAATGGGTTGCAGATGAAGCATTTAAGGTTGAAAATGAAGACGAGGAGTGTTACCTAACAGATGAAGGCGAGAAAGTTTTTGTACCAATAGCACAAAAAGATTTCTTACAAAGCATAAAACTTCAATCTATAATTTTGGTACTTGATGAAAACGATAAAAATCCGTTGGTTGAGTTGTATTTAGGGTGTAATCCTGATTATTTCTTTGGTCATATTATTCTTTGTCGTTTTATGAACTCTAATCCAGTTCATTATAAATGTTGTGGATTAGAGGGATAATTAAGTTATTAACGAGCCAAGTTAGCTGCTAAATGTAACTCCTTGTCAAGTCATTATGAAAACAATAGGGACAATACGTTAAAATTAAATATATTAGATATGTTTCAAATCAATATTAAAAATATTATTATAAATCCAGTGAAGGACTTAGATGATATTTATATATCAGAGGCTATTGAGACAACTTATAATAAATCTGGATGTGTTGCTGAATTGAATTGGAATGGATATATTATACCCCTTTTGGGAGCTTCCATTGGAAGTTTATATCCTAACATAATTCATATGATTGAGCAGATTAATTTAGGGGAAAAATATTTTATCGAGAACTTCTTGGATAATGGATTTACAGCTAAATGGGAATGTTATATTGAAGAAGATAATTTAACGATAATGGCTTGTTTTATTGATATAGCATGTGATGATATTAAAAACACACTTAGAAGTTCACTAAATAAATGTAACATAATAAATATAAAAAGAGACTGTTTTATTTACGAATGGAATAAACTGTTAAATAGAATAGAGAATGATTTAATAAGTGTCGGTTATAACAAAATATTAGAGAGTCGTAAGAAATAACAGATACTAAACAGATTAATCGTCCTAAAAGCTGATTATTTGTTGGATATTAGTAACTATTAAAGGATAAACATTATGTACGAGAAATTTTTAAGTCAGAATATGGAATGTGAGAGGCAGGTAGCGGATGATGCTTTTCTTGCAAAGTATGCCAACACAGCCCCTAAAGAGTTGATTACCTTATGGCAAGAAGTTGGTTTCGGAACATTTTATAATGGTCTGTTTCGGTTGCTGCCACCCGAAGAATTTATCTTTTGGGATGACGCTTATATTGGAGAATCGGGACAAATCAAGCCGCAAATACCATTTATGATAACGGCTTTCGGTGATATATTCGTATGGATTTATGATACATGTCTCAATGAGAGTTATGTAGCCTATATAAATATCAGAAAAGGAACATGGAAGATAGGAGCGAGCAATGTCAAAATATTGTTTAATGTTCGTATTCTATCGAACACTTGTATTAAAATGTTTGACTTGGAAATGTTTCCTGCTTTAGTCAGCAAATTAGGACGGCTTGCAGAAGATGAATGTTACGGTTATGTTCCTGCATTGGCATTAGGTGGAGATAATGACATAGATAAAGTAGAACGTGTCAAATTTGTGCCGTATATTGATTTAATATGTCAGTCATTGGGGGATTTTGAATTTGCATGATAACAAAATTACTAACAGAGTGTGAAAACAGCCAAATGCTGTTTTTCACTTAGACATTAGTAACGTAAAAAGAAATTAGTCAGATGAGATTTAAGGAATTAATAGAGAATATAGAAAAAAGACCAAGAGGCTATTTAAGAAACGAAAGTGTGACAGAACTTTACGACTTGTTATTGGGCTTTTCATTATCAGATCATGAAAAGGATGCTGAAGAAATTGAGTTTTTTCAGCATTTCAATAAGTTTGTGAACTTATATTATTCTTTTGAAGATGTAAATTACCCATGGTCATATTTACTATTACTTAATACAGGTGGTAGTGAATGTGCTGCATTGAATATTTTCTTTGCAATTTATCATGATTTTGTGAGTAAATATTCATCAGATTAAAGAATTGATAATAAAAAATTGTTGCTAACAAACAGCTAAACCTCCCAGAAAAGGTCGGTTATCCGCCAAAATTAGTAACTATTAAAGCATAAACATTATGTACGAGAGATTTTTAAATCAGAACATAGATTGCAAAAGGCAGGTAGCGGATGGTGCTTTTCTTGCAAAATACGCCGATATAGCCCCTAAAGAGTTGATTACATTGTGGCAAGAAGTCGGATTGGGTATCTTTTGTAATGGTCTGTTCCGGATAATGAATCCGGCAGATTATCAAGAGTTCGTGAACCAATATTACCAACGGGAGTATAATGAAGCAGCAATCCCTTTCATGGTAACGGCTTTCGGGGATTTGTTCGTATATATCAAAAGTAGCCAAAAGCAACTTGGCAATCACATCGTTTTTTTGAATATACGGTATGGAACATTCCAAATTTTCACGGATAACTTTAATCTGCTGTTCAACATTCTTTTATTCAAGAATGATTCTTTGGAGTTCAGATATAAGTTAGGGCTATATCCTCGAATAAAAGAAAAACTGGGTGCGCTGCAAGGCGATGAATGTTTTGGTTATGTTCCCGTCCTGTCAGCAGGTGGAGAAGAAACAGACGAACACATACAAGTAGTTAAAATCTTTCCATACATTGACATGGCGGCTCAATTCATCGGTGAATTTGAACGTTTTGAAGCGAGGTGATTTAATAATACAGAAACATGAAAACAACAATGCCATATAAAAGAATTGAAAACGCTCTGTTTGCTATTATTTCTCTACTGGTGGGATGGCGTATCACTTCTTACTATACATCTGCTTTGCCCGACTTCGACATAGCGGCTAACGATATATTCATAACGATAAAATGCAAAATGCTGACATTTGTATTATGGGGGATTATGCTATTCCTTTTCCACTTCATCGGAAAACAAGTGAATAATATACGGAAAAGACGGTTGTTCAAGATAACTGCCGTGTTGGTATATTGGTTAATCGTGTGGGGTATCTGCTACTACCAATGCGCCATAAAAGCGGTGCAGGACTGGAATGATATGATGAACGGAAATGTCGGATAACCTAAGCATTTGCAGTTATCCGAATACCGTTGCTGACAATAAAGAAGAATAGAATGTACCAACATAGTTCTAAATCATTATGAAAACAATTACTGGATTTTTACTATCCAAAGCGGCGGAGCGTCCGGAGATATTGCCCCCTGTGCAAGAATTGGCGGACAAGATACAATGGCTGGTGAATAACAGCCGTTCACTGAAAGAGTTGGAAACCTTAGAACAGTTTGCCGGAAACAGTGAACTGCTGCACTTTGTCACCAACAGCCTGAAAGAAAGCGGAGAACTGCCGACATTGGAACAACAGGATTATAAAACCTATATTTTTCTTTTGGCATATTGTCCCGAAGATTTCGCTTTCTTCTATCTTAAAGAAAACCTTGTAGTACCTTATATCGAGCAAAACAAGCTGGACGAACTGTTGTTCTTTACCGATATGCTCCGGCAGGTTTTCGACAATCACAGATACTTGTCGGGTGTCTATAACTGGGTGTGCGACTACTTCTTTCAGGCACGGCGGGAAGTCTATCACGGAAAAGGCAGCCACATCACCGATGAACAGTTCCGCCGTGCCGAACGAAACCTGAAATACCTGCGACAGCGGTCATTCCGGGAAATGGTGCAGATAAAAGGCTATAAGGTTTATTCGCCGACCGTCCTTGCCAAATGCTGTAATATGGAATATCGTTCGTTCCGCCGCAGGTTCAAGGCGGAATTTGGAAAAACACTGTGCCAGTGGATACGTGAACAACGGGTAAAGGAGATAGCCTACCTGCTGGAATATACAGACAAAAGATTATTGGAGATTGCAGAGGACACCGGGTTTTCGTCCGCCAGTAACCTGAACGATTTCTGTGTGAAATATATGCTCGGAACTCCCGGCGTGCTGCGTAAACACCTGAAAGGACAACGGAATGTTCACTATGAAGAATAGAATGTGAGAAATGAAGAATAAAGCGGTGATTTAAAGCCTGTAACTTTGCGCCCGATTAATAAAGGAACGATTAATTATGGGACAACAGAACTTGAACGAATACTTTACCGACCTTTTGCAAAAGGTGGATTTACAAATACAGGACTTTGAAGATAACAACAACGACCCTTTCAGCCTGTGCAAACAGGTCATTGACTATCTGCAAGAAATCATAGGGGAACTGAAAGCCTTTATCATTTCCTACTCTTTCACCAGCAAGGAAGAAGAAATTTATTTCTTCAAAGAGCAAAAGCCAATAATAGCAAGTAAAATTATCTATTACAATACGGTTTACCAGTTTGAACTGCGTTTTCCGAACGGCAGCGAAGAAACGCAAAAGGAGTTCATTATGGCGGAAACCGACCGGATTTTGGCGCATTTCCAACGTAATATAAGTTTCTACCAGTATTACCGGACAAAAGCCACCTATTTAGACCATAAATATTTCCTGCGTGGGAAACCTGACATTCATATCCTTATAGACAATTTCTATTATGAAGCAGACCCACAGTTCAGCACCAGTTATGATTATAAGGTAGCCAAAATTTTAGCCATCGAACTGTTTGCCATCTACCTCACCAACCGATTGAATGAACTTGAACGGCGTTTCCAACGCCAGCAGGTCAAAAACGGGAATATAAAGAAGCTGCTCCGGTGGACGGGGACAAAACGGGCATTGGTGGAACTTATCTACGCACTCTACACCAATGGCGATTTCAATAAGGGAACGGTTGATATAAAGGATATTGTATCTTGCTTTGAAGATATGTTCGACATAGATTTAGGTGATTTCTACCATACCTACATGGAACTTAAATCCCGGACAAATGACCGGACACACTACCTGAACACCCTGCAAAAACGACTGTTGCGCCGGATGGAAGAACAGGAGTAAACCTTATCCGATTAACAAACTTTATTTCGCCACAGGTGGGTTCGCCTGTGGCTTTTTATTTCCCCGAACCGTCCAACTTTGCAGCAAATCAATTAGTTAATAAAATGGACGTAATAACAGTAGAAACAAAAGCCTTTAAGGAATTGATGGCAAAAATCAATGTGATTGCCAATTATGTATTTTCCCGTCAGGATGACTGCAAAGAGAATGAGGATGATATTTGGGTGGATAGTTATGAAGTATGTACTTTCCTGAAAATCAGCGACCGTACCCTGCAACGGCTTCGCTCCAAAGGAGAAATAGCCTACTCTACCATCAGGGGACGCAATTTCTATAAAATCGGTGAAATAAAACGGTTGCTGGAAAGCCGTTTGATAAAGAGCAATGACGAATGTATGCGTAACCTGATAACTAACCACAAGCTATATGTTAAGGAAAGACGAAATATTAGAGAGGACAAATAACGGTCTGAACGTATTTAAACATTATATTCCCGGCACGTGGCGGGTCGGTCGTAATTTCCTTAATCCGTTGTATGAGGACAGCAAAGCGTCCTGTAACATCTATTTTGACCGCCGTAGCAACAGTTATAAGCTGAAAGACTTCGGAAATGACGATTATTCAGGCGACTGCTTCTTTTTTGTGGGTATGCTCAAAGGGCTGGACTGTAACAATTCAAGCAGTTTCATAGAAATATTGCGGATTATAGACAGGGATTTGTCACTGGGACTTTCAGAGGGTAATCCCATACCTGTACCTAAAACATTCAAAGAACCGGAAAAGCCTGTACCTGCTCCGGTAGAACGTACTGGCAGACCGTACACATTCAAGGAGAGGAAACTTACCGCTTCCGAACTGGAATACTGGCAACAATACGGCATTACCCCTGAAATACTGGAACAGTATAAAGTCTGTTCAGTGGTTCAGTTCCAAAGTGAAAATGCGGATGGCAATCCGTTTTCTTATTCTTCCACTAAGGAAGAACCTATTTACGGGTATAAGAACAAACGCTTCATCAAACTGTACAGACCGTTTTCAAAAACCCGCTTTCTATATGGCGGAAACATTGGCGAAAGCTATTGTTTCGGGCTGGAACAACTACCCAGTAAAGGCGATACCCTGTTTATTACGGGCGGGGAAAAAGATGTCATGTCACTGGCAGCGCATGGTTTCCATGCGATTTGCTTCAATAGCGAAACGGTAACTGTTCCGCCGAACATCATTTATAAACTTACATTCCGGTTTAAACATATCATATTGCTTTACGATATGGATGCTACCGGAGTGGAAAGCGCAAAAAAGCATGAGAAACAACTCTGTGAATACGGTGTGAAACGGTTGCTTCTCCCTTTGCAGGGGACAAAATCGGAAAAGGACATTTCCGATTATTTCCGGGCGGGCAACAGCCGGGAAAATTTTATCAAACTATTTATCGACTTCTTAGATACAATCTATAATGAAACAATGACTATGCTTAAATCGTGTGAGATTGATTTTAATAATCCTCCGGCAAAAGCGCAGGAAATTATTTCGGCGGGTGACGTTCCACTGGGAACACAGGGGAACTTGTGCTGCATCACTGGCGGAGAGGGAACAGGGAAAAGTAACTATGTGGCTGCACTGGTGGCAGGTTCAATCCGTCCGGCGGATATTCAGATTGATACGCTGGGTATCAATGTAAGTGAGAACACGAAACATAAAGCCGTCCTGCTTTATGATACGGAACAATCGGAAGTACAACTGTTCAAGAATGTAACCAACCTGATAAAGAGGGCGAAACAGACCGACAAGCCGGATGAATTTAAGGCTTTCTGCCTTACGGGTATGTCCCGCAAAGAACGGCTGCACGCCATTGTTCAGAGCATGGACAGGTATTATTTCCAATATGGGGGTATTCAGTTGGTAGTGATAGATGGCATTGCAGACCTTGTAAGATGTGCCAATGATGAAGCGGAAAGCGTGGCAATCATAGATGAACTTTACCGACTGGCAGGGATATATAAGACCTGCATCATCTGCGTGCTGCATTTCATACCCAACGGATTGAAACTGCGGGGGCATTTAGGCTCGGAGCTTCAACGCAAAGCGGCTGCTATCCTCTCGATAGAAAAAGACGAAGACCCGGCTATGTCAGTGGTGAAAGCCCTGAAAGTAAGGGACGGTAGCCCGTTGGATGTTCCCTTGATGCTCTTTTCGTGGGACAAGGCAGCCGGGATGCACCTTTACAGGGGTGAAAAGACCCGTGAGGAGAAAGAGAAGCGCAAGGAAAAGGAACTGGTCGGGGTTGCCCGTGACGTGTTCGGCAGGCAGGAACATATAACCTACATAGACCTGTGCGAGCAGATACAGCAGATTTTGGACGTGAAAGAGCGTACCGCAAAAAGCTATATCCGTTTCATGCGGGAACGGGATATTATCATTAAAGACCCGTCCAACCAAAGTTATTTTATGATTGGTATAATTTAATCAGGCAGCCTTATGTATATAGATAAAGATGATTTTACCGCATGGATGGAACGTATCATGGATAGGTTCGATATGCAAGATAAAAAGATAGACCGGGTGATAAAAGGGCGTAACTGTTTAGACGGGGAAGAATTGCTGGATAATCAGGACTTGTGCCTGCTTCTGAAAGTAGCACCCCGAACACTGACCCGTTACCGGAAAAAGGGAATACTCCCTTTCCTTATGCTGGATGGTAGATGTTATTACCGAGCAACGGATGTACACAAGTTAATCCGTGAGAAAACCGATTAATTTTTTCTTTTCTAATGGCTTTCAATCCTGTTTTGTCGTGAGATAAGGCAGGATTTCTTTTATTGTATGCCGGACTTTTCAGGGATTTGGCTAACTTTGCAAAAGTTACATAAGAAAATAACGGCGATTGAACACTAACTTGTGATTTCGCCTTTATATATAACATATACGTTCGCCGAACGTCCCAAAGTAGAAAACTGGCACTTTTCAAAAATGTGGGGATTTTCAGCGCAAGGTTTATGCTATGATTTGTCATAGCGTGGCTTTGCCTGTTTCCACATTTAGGTATGCCAGTACCTCTACTTTGAAGCAGTGCAAGTGCCACGCTTCTTTTTTAGATATTGGCGAACAGTTTGAATAAGGGTTATAAACTGTTTAATACCTGATAATATGAAGCAAATAAAAGCGAACATCGCTGTATCTCTTGACGGGTTTATCGCAACGCCGGACAATGAACTGGACTGGATGCCCCAAAATGTAAGAACCTTACTGAATAAGGAATACGAAACTACAAATTACCTGCTACTGGGTACGAATACCTATACCTGTATTTTTGAACATTGGGGCGGATGGCCGTACAAAAGTAAAAAGACTTTTGTAGTGTCCCACTACGACACCAATGTGACCGAAAAGGAGAATGTAACCTTTCTTACCGATATGCCTTTACGGGCAATCAATGAACTTAAATCAAGTTCGGAAACCGACATTCAAGTCATTGGCGGCGGTAAGTTTATAACCTCGCTGATTGAAGCGTCCCTGCTGGATGAAATAACGCTGTATATCGTTCCGGTCATGCTGGGGGACGGTATCAAGTTTATAGGCAAGACTTTCGGGTCGAAGTGGGAACTGACCGAACACCGGGTTATAGACAATCAGGTCGTTTGCCTGACCTACCAGTATAAAGGAGAATGATTTAAAAAAGCACCCGGTGTCCCTCCGGGTGCTTCAACCACAAAAATTTCAATTATAAATCTATCTATAATGAAACTTTCTGTGGCAAATATAACGATTTCCGTCTTATTTCTTCGGTTTGCCTTTCTTTTCAGGGAACACGAAAGTAACATTAAACTGTTCGTCAAAGGCAAGTGAAGCGTCAAAGACTTTGCCGTTCTTGCTTTTAAAGCCTTTGATTAGCCCGGTTTTCCCGGTAGTCACCAGTTCGGTAATCTGTTTGTCCGTTAGCTGTTTGTCGCTCTTGTTGCGGAAGATGGTAACGGAACAATCCACATTAGAACATTTGGCGACTTTCGGATAGAAAAGGATGCGCCCGGTCTTGCATTTCGGGCAGATACAACCACTACCCGAAGCGAAAGAAAGCTGAACGTCCAAAAGTTCAGCCGTGATTTGCCGTGCATATACTTCGATACCTTTGCGGAACGTGTCGGGGTTCATTTCTCCGCTTTCTATTTTGGCAAGCGTATTTTCCCACATTCCCGTCATTTCAACGTCTGCTATCTTCTTGTCCCGGATGATGTTGTAAACGGCAAGACCTTTCTCGGTCGGGACAAGGTTCTTTTTCTCCCGGACGATATACTGGCGGGAAAACAGCGTCTCGATGATGGCTGCCCGTGTTGCGGGTGTGCCGATACCCGTATCTTTCATGCTGGCTTTCAGGTCGGCGTTTTCCAGTTCCTTACCTGCTGTTTCCATTGAAGAAAGCAAACTGCTTTCCGTGTGTAACGGCTTGGGCTTGGTCTGTTTCTCCAGTAATTCAATATCGGAAAGCGGTAAACTATCTCCGTCCTGCATGGCTGGCAGGGTGGCGTTATCTTCTCCGTCCTCTTTCTCGCCGAATACGGCACGCCATCCGGCGGACTTGATTACAGACCCTTTGACCGTGAAAAGCGACCCTGCACATTCCAGCGTTACACTGGTAACATCTTTGACGCATTTTTCAGAAAAGGCTTCCAACATCCGTCCGGCTATCAGTTCATAGATTGCCTGTTCGTCCGCTTCCAGTTTACCGGGCAGGTTTTCCGTTACTATCAGGGCGTGGTGGTCTGTTACCTTGCCATCGTTCACGGAACGAGAATTTAAGGCTTTGCCTTTCATTCCGGCAGCATACCCGCCAAAACGGGTGTACTGTTCCAAATTAACAAGACGTTCCGGGATTTCCTCGAACACGTCCTGTGAGATATAACGGCTTCCGGTTCGGGGGTAGCTGATTAGTTTACCCTCGTATAACTTTTGTGCGATGGATAGGGTTTTGTCTGCGGAAAAGTTCAGTTTCGTATTCGCTTCTTTTTGGAGTGAAGTTAAATCATAAAGCAATGGCGGTTCTTGGTTTACTTCCTTACGCTCTACGGTTTTCACCTGTACCGCTTCCGCTTCCTTTATCCTTTGCAGCGTGTCGATGGCGGGCTGCTGCATATCATACTTTTCTGTGGATAGTGCCGTAAAAGTTACATTGTCCTTAGTTGTCTGTAATTTCAGTTGCCAATACTTTTGCGGGACAAAGTGCTTGTTCTCCAAAAAGCGGGTACATATCATTGCCAACGTGGGCGACTGTACCCGTCCCAAAGAAAAAATGCCTTGTCCGGCTGCCACACTTAAAGCCTGTGTACCGTTTATTCCTATCAAATAATCCGCTTCGCTGCGTGCCTGTGCCGAAAGGAAAAGGTTATCATAAAGGCTACCGGCTTTCAGGTTTTGCAGTCCCTCACGGATTGACTTGTCTGTAAGGCTGCTTATCCATAAACGGACAAAGGGCTTGTTGCATCCGATATACTGGTAGATGTAGCGAAAGATAAGCTCTCCCTCGCGCCCTGCATCGGTGGCGACAATTATCTTATCCGACTGGTCGAATACTTCTTTGATTATCTTTAGTTGTTTCAATGCGCCGGGGTCTGCCTTGTACCCTTTTTCCGCTTTCACTTGTCGGGGTGTAAGTTGAAAACTATCCGGGATAATAGGCAGACTTTCCCGGCGGAAACTCTGTATGCCGTATGCTTCCGGCATTGCCAAACCTACAAGATGGCCGAACGCCCAGGTAACGAGATACCCGTTACCTGAAAGGTAGCCATCCTGTTTTTCACTCGCTCCTAAAATACGGGCAATGTCCCTTGCCACACTTGGTTTTTCTCCGATTACTGCAATCATTCTAATTTTGATTTTAATTGTTCCACTTCTTTTTGTCTTAGGATTTTCCGGTCATAATAGATGTGATAGCCATCTATATAATATTGTCGGTTCTGCTCGTCTATGACTTCCCAGTCTGTTTTGTAACAGACAAGGGTAAACAGGGCGAAACCGACAACCGGGATAAGGATTAATACCGCTATCATCTTTTGCGTCCCCTGCTCTGTTTGGGTTTGTCCGTCTGCTCCTGCTTCTCCTTTTTATCCTGCTTGGTCTTTTGTTTTTCAGTGGGCTTGTCCTGACCCTTTTTCAAAGGTTCTTTCACTTTCTTGGTGGCTTCGTTGGTCTTGCCTTCCGAATTGACCGCTACCTGTGTGCGGTTCTTGCTGGCGGGGGTAATTTCTTTCACGGCGGAACGGTCAAAGCTGGGATTGTCACTGTAAAAGCCTAACTTCTTCTTATCATGGTTCACCTGAATATAAGCATCATATTCGACCCCCCGCTTGTCTTTCAGTCCGGCAACAAAGATGGTTTTGTCATTGACTAAATCCTGCTGTTGCTGGCGGGATAGCTCTATTCCTGAAATGCTTTTGGGAATGGTTACACCGTCACTGGTGACAAGGCTGTTCTGCTGTGTCTGTTTCTGCCCTTGCTCCTGTGACTGTTTGGCATTGGGATAGATAAATTCCAGACTTTTCTTGTCGGCATTGACCTGAACAGTTGCGGAAAAGGGATTTTTACGGTTGGAAATCATATTTTCAAGGAATACCCCTTTTCCTTCCCGTAAGGCTTCCTTTTGTTCCTTGTTCAGTTTGACACCCTTTATTTCATCCGGTATTTGGACGCTGCTTGCACGCATGGAAACCAATTCGTTTGTTACCTTATCCACGCTGACGAAAGAGGGTATCATTTCTCCCGTGATATAGTTTTTCAGGTTTACTATCCGTCCCATGTTTCCCGTTTCAAGAAGATTGGCTTTATCTTCTTTGGAAAATTCATGTCCGAAGAACGGGCGTTCGAGTTCCGGCTTTTGTCGGATGCCATGTATCGCCAAAACTACATTTCCGTCTTTGTCGTGCCGGAAAGATAAACGTGCGTCCAGTTTCATAATGGCTGAATTGTAGTTTCCGGCAATGGTAAACGCTCCGGGTGACTTGTAGCCCCTTAACATGGGTTCTAAAGCTTTTGCCTTTTCAAGCTGTTCTTTGGATAGACCAAAATTCTTCAAGGCTTCCCAGTCCACTTTATCCGGGTCAATCACATACTTGCTTTTGTCGGGTTGCTGCGGTGCTTGCGCCGTTGCTCCCGTTTCTTTGGCTGGCTGCTGTGGTTGTTGGGTTTGGGTTTCCTGCTGTTCTTTCTTCGCTTCCTGCTTCACGGTTTCAGGTGTTACCCGGTAACGCTCTATGCCCGCTTCGTTTTCAGGTGTCGGATGATTGAAGTTATCCCTGATTATCGGCTCGATTTTGGGAAGTTCAATCTTAGGGATTTTGAAGAAGTTAAAACGGGTCGGGTTCTTCAACTGGTTCATCATGTTGGAAAAGAAGTTGGAAAAGAAATCACCGTGACGGTCGAATTTCAGAAGTTCGCTGTTGTTCTCCGGTGGTACGGTTTGGAGTTCCCCGTTTTCATCCACGCCTTTTACTGCGCTGATTGTCTTTTTCTCCTTATCCAGTACAAGAAGAATATCCATCATCTGTTCGTCAGTGGTGGATTGGTTGGCTGTGTTTACATCCATAATGTTTTGAATTTTAATGAGTAAATAAATTTTCGGAAGTAAAAGTAAGGATGAAATAGAGTATATTTAAGGATTTGGAAACGGGTGGCTTCATTAGTCCTCGTTTGGCTTCATTTGTCCACAGAAGTGCATAAAAAAAGCAGCCTTATTCGACTGCTTCCTTTAAGTTATAGTATGTAAAGATTATAATTCCACTATTTCAATCTCTATTACGTCATAAATGTAATCAATTTTCTTTACTACTAATATGTAGTCATTTAGTTGATTTTTAAATTTATAAACTTTACCTGCTGATACATTTTCTTCTTTGACAATATCTTTTCCATCAATATTTAAACTTATTTTAGCCTCGTTTAAAACAGAAATTTCTTTAATCCCAATAATCAATCTTAGTTCTTTATTAATATATGAATTACTTTTTTTTATAGTAGTATTGATACTTAGCTTTGATTTAATTTCATCAACTTTAGTACTATCCGATTTTATTGGCTCGTTTTGATAAAATTCTAATTGGGTTTTCTTTTGTTCGGTAAGTACCTTATCTAACTTTTCTTTCAGATAAAGTGTAAGTTCCTTATTTTGTGAAATACATTCCCAATATATCTTATTTACACTTTGGAGCTTTATGTTTTCTTCTTCTAAAACAGAAACCTTCTGTTCATAACGCTCAATCAATGATGCCTTATTGTTGATTTGAGCTTTAATATTTTCTATTTCTGCTTGATGTAGTTTTTCTTTATTATCATCTAAAACAAATGTTAAAATAGCCCATGACAAAGTACATCCTGCAATAAAAGTTCCGAGAATGGTTTTAATTGGATGATTTTCTATATTCATAAATTTATTATTTTTGAGTGCAAATATAATGAATTTTAATAATTTACTTTTAATGAATAACTATCCGAATTATTCTTTTATAAGAAATGACAAATTAGGGTCGTTCTTAATCCGTTCCATTTCATCCGTGACAATCTGCTGAACTTCCTGCTTGACCCGGTTGTAATTCGCCTGTATTTCTTCCTGCATCCGGTCGTTCCCGTCCTCGTCCCTGAAATCTATGATTTGGGGTAGCTTCTTGTAGTTGGCAGTTTCCCGTTTCACTTGCTCGTTATCCACCACAATTTCCGCATGGAATATTTTCTGCTCTATCCGTTCATCGAAATTGTCACTGACCGCACCCACAAACATACCCTGCGTCAAGTTGGATATTTTACTGGGTGGTATCAGGCTATCCATTTGCGTACTGATAGAGGTTGATTTATCATTCCGGTTGATAGTCATGCTTTGGCGTTTCTGCAAGACCTTTCCGAAACGGTCTGAAAGCGTTTTTGCTGTTTCAGAAACCACCTGACCGCTAAAAATATTACCAACCGTATTTTCGATTACTTTGCTTTCCTTGTCCCCGTAATCCCGGCGTAACTGGCTGAAATCCTGAAAGCCCAAACAGACCGCTACCTTGTTGCTTCGTGCCGTTGCTATCAGGTTATCCAGTCCCCTAAAGTAGATGGTTGGTAATTCATCTATGATTACAGAACTTTTCAGTTGGTGCTTCTTGTTTATCAGCTTCACGATACGGGAATTATACAACCCCAAAGCACAGGAATAGATATTTTGGCGGTCGGGATTGTTGCCTACTACCAAAATTTTAGGTTCTTCCGGATTGTTTATATCCAGTGAAAAATCGTCCCCTGTCATTACCCAATACAGGGCGGGTGAAATCATCCTCGAAAGTGGGATTTTAGCACTTGCAAGCTGCCCCTGCAACTGGTCTTGCGCATTGGATTCCCATGCGTCCATGAACGGTGAAAGGTAGTTTTCCAGTTCGGGATAACTGGTTAAAATTGTAAATGTATCGGAATATTTCTTATTCAGGAACTCAATGGCGTGCGGGAATGTACAATACTTACCACCCTGATAGATTTTCAAAAACCACACAATAGAAGCCAGTAAGATAATCGGGCTTTCTACGAAGAAGTCCCCTTGCTTGGTTATCCAACTGCGGTTAAGGTTTAACATGATGGTATAACTGGCTTCGTATGCGTCCGATATGTCCGTCATAAATGCCGGATTTATCGGGTTACATCGGTGGCTTTTACGTGGGTCGTCAAAGTTAATCATGTAGAATTTCGGTTGTACCTTATACCCGTCTAAATGGTTGATTAAGTGATTGTAAGCTATCTCCGAAAGGTCAGGAAATTTGTAGTCATAAATATAAACAGCAAAGCCTTTTTCGATTTGCTGTTTTATGTAATTATTGACTATCGCATACGATTTTCCCGAACCGGGTGTGCCTAAAACCATGCTTGCCCTAAACGGGTTTACAATGTTTATCCACCCATCGTTCCACTTCTTTTTATAGTAGAAACGGGTCGGCAGATTGATAGAATATTCGTTTTCTATCAGGCGTGTTTCCTGTGCGAAACTTTCATTTTCCAAATTAAACACATCGTCCATCAGGTTATTTTTCAACAGGCGGGAAATCCATACTCCGGCTGCCAATAACGAAAGATACCCGGCTGTCATGGTAAAGATATACAATGCCGTGTTTGCCGCCAGTGGCAACGGTAAAACCAATAACCACCAGTTCAGGAAAAACAGGATAAAACCGATTGTCAGGAATACATAAATCTTGTTCCATGTGATTTTTTCCTCTTTCACTCCCTTTGTTCCCAAACAGGAAAGTGCAAGGAATACCACTGAAAAAAGTTTGGTATATAGGATATTGGAGAACAGCCCGGCGGTACGCTGGAAGTTCAGCAGGATTTTATCGACTACCCCGATATTGATACCCCATTCCCTAAACGACTGATAACAAAACCAATAGATGTTTATCACTACAAATAAAATACTGATTGCCCGCATAAAGTCCATGACCTTTGCAAGTCCTCTTAAATCATCTTCATTCTGCATAATTGAAATTTTTATAGTTATTAAATACGTCTTTGTTTCTTCTTCTTTTTCTTCTTGGGTGGTGGAACTTGGCTGTTGTCGGGTGGCGTATCGTCCCCACCGGATAACAGGCTGAACAGTCCCGCAATGGCTTTTCCTGTATTTTCAAGATGTCCGGTCGGGTTATATTCCGGCTTGTGTTCCTGCGTTTCCTGTTTACTGTTTCCCGTCAAAGTACGGGAGCCGGAAAACAGGTCGTTGAACACATTGGCGGAAAAGTCCTTTCCCAACCGTGAACCGTTCAGGACGGTACGGTTTTCGTGGTCGATGAATGTTACACCGTATATCCTACCTGTATCGTTCTGCCGGAAAAGAACATCTATGCCTTTCGCTTTCAATTCCGTAATAAGCTGTTCCCGGCTACGGGCGGATTTCATTACTGCCCCAACCGTCCGGCGGGTACGCTCTTTCAGGTTCTTGTCCTGAATGTCTTTTGTGGATTTCTTGATGTGTCGCTGGATTGCTTCGTAACCTACCGACTTACCCAAAGAGGATGATTTGAACGGGTTGCCTTGTTTTTCCCCTTTGTCATTGGTTGCCGAATAGACAATGCCGTTATAGGGTTTGCCGTTCACTTCCCCTTTCACTTCTTCTGCCTGTACATTATATATAGATAGCAACGCTTTGTATTCCGTGAAACTTTGGAAACGGTAGCTGCTGGCAAGGGCTTTCACCGTATTGGCTAACTGGTGCTTTACGTCCCCTGCCCGGTAGTCCACCTTTTTAAGTTCGGGGCGGTCGGCTGCCTGTTTCTTCTCTGCCGGATGCAGCCCGTACTTCTGTTCCAGTTCACGGGTGATTTGTTTGCTGCGGATATGCTCGAACTTGTCGTTTATCTTTTTGCCCGTATCATCCACCCGGATGGAAACGATATGTATATGATGCCTTGCAATATCTTCGTGCTTGTAAACCATATACGGCTGGTTGCCGTACCCCAACTTATCCATATATTCTTTGGCTATATCCGCAAGCTGGCTATTGGAAAGTACATCGTCTGGGTGCGGGTTCAGGGAGATATGGATAATCGGCTTTTCCGTTTTCAGGTCTGCGGGCAGGTGCATATCGAAACATTCCATACATCGCCGGATGCTGAAATTTCCGTCCTCGCTTTCAAACATACGGTTACTTAAAAGTACCTTTCCCTGTTCTTCGTCCACCTTGTTTTGGTTGTAGGAAAGCGCACCGAACAGGGAACTGCCTACGCTTATCTTTGCAACCATCTTGTTTCAAACTCACGGGTCAGTTCAATAATTTGGCGGTTCAGGTCGGCAAGTTCTATCGTTGCCTTTTCCAGTTTATAGAGAAAAGCGAGTGCTTTCTTCTCCGAAAAATTGGTATTGAGAGCCTTTACCACCTGATTATAATTCACGGCAATACCCCTGTACTGGGAATATAAAGCGGTCAGCCGGGTATAATATTCTACTGCCGCCTTGTCGATTTTAATCACTTTGAACGGTTCGTCAAAGATACGGGCGGTGATAAAATGCGCTTTGGTGCGCATACCGGATTGGTCGAACAATGCCAAAAAGCGGGCGTGGTCTATCGCATTGAAGCTGATAGAGTACCGGAACACTGCCGGGTCTGCTTTGGGCTTTCGTCCTGCGCCACCCGGACGGGGCGCATTTTCATTTTTCTGTTTCATGCTACATTTCTTTAAAGGGTTACGACTTCGGAGTGACCCTATCCCGGCTTCGTCCGGGCAAGGCGTTCAAAGCTGCTGAAAGAATTTCAAGCTGCTTAGAACACACCTTGCTATTTGCCAGTGCAAATAAAAATCCGCCTACGGACGGATTGGAGTTAGCGGAGATTGGAACGCTCCCGATACCGGGGGCTTGGTTAGCTTGATCGATACCTTTCGGTTGCAAAGTAACAGGTATTAAAAATGCTGTGAAATAGCGGGTTATAGGACAAATGAGGACAAACGGGGACATTTGAGGACACATCTCGAAAGGGGTTGTTTTTCTACGTTTATTTGTCCCGGATTTCAAGAAAGATAGGAATATGGATAGATGGAAATATGTAACGGAAAGCGGACGGAAAGAAAGCGGTTTTGAAAACTTGAAAACAAGATTTCAAGATTGCAATCTTTCAAGAAAGCAGGAAAGCAAACCGGATGGAATGATTGAAAGGAAACGGTCATTCAATCGGGAAAGCAAACTGTCTGCAAAGAAAACAAGCTGTCTTTGTGGAATGAATGAAAACAAAAAAGCAAGAAAGAAAACAGGCTGTCTTTGTAGAAAGGAAGCAATCATTCCGGCTTTCGAGCTTTCAACATGGAACGAAAGAAAACTGTCCGTCAATCTGAACGGATGGAATGAAATAAAGATGTATCACAATAATTCAAAATGACAATGAAGAAAGAAACCTTGTATGTGGCTTTCTCCACCCAAAAGGGCGGGGTCGGCAAAACAACGTTCACCGTCTTGGTGGCAAGTTACCTGTATTACCTGAAAGGGTATAACGTGGCGGTCGTGGATTGCGATTACCCGCAACATTCTATTTCCGCCATGCGCAAACGGGATGCCGAACAAGTAAACGGTGACGATTATTACAAACAGCTTGCCTTTCACCAGTTCAAGACGCTGGGAAAGAAAGCGTACCCGGTCTTATGCAGTTCGCCGGACGAAGCGATAAAAACGGCGGATGAATTTCTTGCGTCTGCCGGGTCGGATTATGATGTGGTCTTTTTCGACCTGCCCGGAACGGTGAACAGTGAGGGCGTTATCAATTCCCTTTCAGGGGTGGACTACATTTTCACTCCCATAGCCGCCGACCGGGTGGTATTGGAAAGCAGCCTTTCCTTTGCGGTGGCTATCGACAAACTGCTGGTAAGGAATGAAGCGTGCCGACTGAAAGGGCTGCACCTGTTTTGGAACATGGTAGATGGGCGGGAAAAAACAGACCTGTACACCCTGTATGAACAGACCATCGGGGAACTGGAATTACCCCTTATGAAAGTATTTATCCCGGACACCAAAAGGTTTAAAAAGGAACTGGACGCACAACGTAAAACCGTGTTCCGTTCTACGCTGTTCCCGGCGGACAAACGGCTGGTAAAGGGCAGCAACATGGAAGAACTGATAACCGAAATCGCATACCTTATAAAACTGTAACGATATGGCAAAGCAAAGCGGCGGGAAACCGCAAATTGACGAGGATTTTATGAAAGAGATTATTTCACAGGGCTTGCCCGTGAAAAAACAGGAAATGTCATCGGTGGCGGTGGAAACACCGGATAAACCGGACGATAAAACGGGTACTGTGGAAACGGCAGATAAACCGGAAATCAAGGCAGAACCAAAGGAAGAAAAGGCGGTGAAAGAACCTGCCCGCCGGAAAAAGAACACTCCGGGCGACTACCGGGAAACCTATTTCATGCGGGTGGACTTGACCGACCGACAACCGTTATATGTCAGCCGTACCACACACGAAAAGTTAATGAAAATAGTAACCGTTATCGGCGGACGCAAGGCAACCGTCAGCAGTTATGTAGAAAATATCCTGCTCCGACATTTCGACCAGTTTCAGGATGAGATAAACGAACTGTACGAAAGCAAATTTGAAAAGCCGTTCTGATATGTTGAAATGGTTTATTATCGGAACACTCCTGTATTACGCCGTTCTCTTATGGCGATACAGGGATAGCTTGGGAACATGGTTCACGGGTGGGAAAAGAGAGCCGGAACAACCGGAAAGCAAACCGACCGTGAAAGCCGGAAACGGTGATTGTCTTGTAGGTGCAAGCCGTTACCGGATGGGACAAATGAGGACAAACGGGGACATCTTAGGACACCTTTCAAAAGGGGTTGATAATGCTTCTATATTTGTCCCGCAAAGCGATGAAACGGTAACTGAAACACCTGCTGCGCAAGCGATTGAAACCGAATTTGAAATGGAATTTGAAACGGAAAATACGGAAGAAACGGACGTTTCGGCGGATGAAATCGAAGCGGAAGAAATCGCCTGTTACATGGGTGAGGGTGAACCGGAAATGGCGCAAGGTATCACACTGGGGGAACTGGCGCAAATGGTTCAGGTCATTCAGATAAAACAAGCATCCGAAACGGAAGAACGGCAAGCGGTACAAACCATCTGCCGGACGGAAACAAACCTGTTTCATTCGCTGGTGGAGCAGATTAACGGGGGCAGGTCACGGGTGGCGGAACTTTTACAAAAGCATGAGATACCCGTGCCCGCCACCGTCCCGGTTGCCGGAAGTAATGAAATGGCAGACTTTGACATGAACGATTTTCTTTAATGGCAAACTTTAAATAATAAGATGATGAAACAAAGAGATTACGGTTAAGACAAACCTTTCTGAACACTGGGGAACACTCCCCACAACCACAAAAATTCAATTATTAATCACTCCGCCGGGCGGACTATCCAACCGCCCGGCAATTTAAAAATCAATGTATTTATAATGAAAAAGAAAGTTCTCTTTTCGGCAGTCGCTCTATTGGCTGCATCCTCTGCTTTTGCACAAGGTAACGGCATGGCGGGTATTACAGAAGCTACCAACATGGTAACATCCTATTTCGACCCGGCGACAAAATTAATTTACGCCATCGGTGCGGTGGTGGGCTTGATTGGCGGCGTGAAAGTCTATGGCAAGTTTTCTTCGGGCGACCCTGACACCAGTAAAACGGCGGCTTCTTGGTTTGGTGCTTGTATCTTTTTGATTGTCGCTGCCACTATCCTACGTTCATTCTTCCTCTAAAGAAATGGACTATGGCAGACTATCCGATTAACAGGGGGATAGGCAAGCCAGTTGAGTTTAAAGGGTTGAAAAGTCAGTATCTTTTCATTTTTGCGGGCGGGCTGTTAGCCCTGTTCGTGCTTTTCATCATCATGTACATGGTAGGCATTAACCAGTGGGTGTGCATCATCTTCGGCGTTACTTCGGCAACGTTGCTTGTATGGCTCACATTCCGGTTAAATGAAAAGTACGGGACACACGGGTTAATGAAATTGTCCGCACGCAAAAGCCACCCTTTCCATATCATCAACCGAAAAGCCATATCCCGATTATTCCATTTAAAACAAGCATCGAAATGAGAAATATATTAAAAGCTACTACGCTGGAAAACAAGTTTCCACTGTTCACGGTGGAAAACGGGTGCATCGTTTCCAAAGACGCCGACATAACGGTGGCGTTCCGGGTGGAACTGCCGGAACTGTTCACCGTCACGGCAGCCGAATACGAAGCGATACATTCCGCTTGGAACAAGGCGGTAAAGGTGCTGCCCGATTATAGCATCGTTCATAAACAGGACTGGTTCATCAAAGAAAACTATGCGCCTGACATCCAAAAGGATGATTTGAGTTTCCTTTCCCGTTCCTTTGAACGGCATTTTAATGAAAGACCGTTCTTAAACCATACCTGCTATTTGTTTCTGACGAAAACGACAAAGGAACGTAGCCGGATGCAGAGTAATTTTTCTACTCTTTGCCGGGGCTTCCTTGTCCCCAAAGAGATAAAGGACAAGGAAACGGTTACAAAGTTCCTCGAAGCGGTGGGGCAGTTTGAAAGCATTATGAATGATAGCGGTTTCATTACCCTTACCCGCCTGACTTCGGACGAAATCACCGGGACAAAGGAAACGGCGGGTATCGTGGAAAAATACTTTTCACTCTCACAAACAGACACTACCACATTGAAAGATATTCAACTGAACGCCGAAGATATGCGGATAGGTGACGATATTCTTTGTTTGCATACTCTTTCGGATGCGGAAGATATGCCGGGCAAGGTGGGAACTGATACCCGCTATGAAAAGCTATCCACCGACCGGAGCGATTGCAGATTATCTTTTGCTTCTCCGGTGGGCGTGTTGCTCTCCTGTAACCATATCTATAACCAGTACATCTTCATTGACGACCATACGGAGAACCTGAAACAGTTTGAAAAGATGGCTCGCAATATGCACTCCCTTTCCAAATACAGCCGTGCCAATCAGATTAACAAGTCTTGGATAGAGGAATATTTGAACGAAGCACATTCACAGGGGCTTATCTCCGTGCGATGCCATTGTAATATCATGGCATGGAGTGACGACCGGGACGAACTCAAACACATTAAAAATGATGTGGGGTCACAGCTCGCACTTATGGAGTGCAAGCCACGTCATAACACCACCGACACACCGACCTTGTTTTGGGCGGGCATACCCGGCAATCAGGCGGACTTTCCGGCGGAAGAAAGTTTCTACACCTTTATAGAACAGGCTCTTTGTATGTTCACCGAAGAAACGAACTACAAAAGTTCGCTTTCTCCCTTTGGTATCAAGATGGTGGATAGGGTCACAGGAAAGCCGTTGCATATTGATATTTCAGACCTGCCAATGAAAAAAGGTATCATTACCAATCGCAACAAGTTCATACTTGGGCCGAGTGGTAGCGGCAAATCATTCTTCACCAATCACATGGTGCGCCAGTATTACGAACAAAATGCGCACGTCCTACTGGTTGATACCGGAAACAGTTACTTAGGATTGTGTGAAATGATAAATAGGAAAACGCACGGGGAAGATGGGATATATTTTACCTATACCACTGAAAACCCGATAGCGTTTAATCCTTTCTATGTGGAAGATGGGGTATTCGATATTGAAAAGAAAGAGAGTATCAAAACGCTTATCCTGACCCTGTGGAAAAGGGATGATGAAGCACCCACACGGGCGGAAGAAGTGGCTTTGTCAAACGCCGTAAGTTCCTATATCGAACTGATTACTAAGGACAATTCGGTTACTCCCTGCTTCAATACATTCTACGAGTATGTGAAAACCGATTACCGGGAACACCTGCAAGAAAAAAACGTCCGGGAAAAGGATTTCGATATAGACAACTTCCTGAATGTATTAGAACCTTACTACAAAGGGGGCGAATATGATTACCTGCTGAACTCCGACAAGGAGCTTGATTTGCTGCATAAACGCTTCATTGTCTTTGAGTTGGATAATATCAAAGACCACAAAATCCTGTTCCCGATTACAACCATTATTATCATGGAAGTATTTATTTCCAAAATGCGTAAACTAAAGGGTATCAGGAAATTAATATTGATAGAAGAAGCGTGGAAAGCGATTGCATCGGCGAATATGGCGGATTACATAAAATATTTATACAAAACCGTTAGGAAGTATTTCGGCGAAGCGATTGTAGTTACCCAAGAGGTCGAAGATATTATTTCCTCGCCCATTGTAAAAGAGAGTATTATAAACAATTCTGATTGTAAGATACTGCTCGACCAAAGGAAATACCTTAATAAATTCGATAGCATACAGAACCTTTTGGGACTGACCGATAAGGAACGTTCACAGGTGCTTTCCATCAACCTTGCCAATCATCCGAACCGGAAATACAAGGAAGTTTGGATAGGCTTAGGCGGTACACAATCAGCCGTATATGCTACCGAAGTGAGTTTGGAAGAATATTTTACATACACCACCGAAGAAACGGAAAAGATGGAACTATTCGCCTTGTCCGAAAAGTTGGGCGGTAATCTCGAACTTGCTATCAAACGGCTTGCCGAAAGCAAGCGCAATCCCGAAAAATAATCAATTAACAATTTAAAAATCATTCAGTATGAAACATTTAAAATTCTTGTTTCCGGTGCTGTTATGCACCTTGTTACTGGGGCTTTCTTCCTGTAAGGAAACAAACACCGACCGTCTTAGGGCGATGCATGGTGACTGGGAAAGCGTGAAAAACCGTCCTGCGTTCTCTCTCTTTGAGGAAAACGGGCATTACCGGGTAACGACCTATCGAAAGACCTACCGGGGGACTATCCAAACGGAAACCTATCAGATTTCAGAACAAGACGGAAACCTGTTCATCGAAACGGGGTTGTCCGTCCTGCTGACTTATGACAAAGAGAATGACCGGATTCTGCTTTCTCCCGGCGGAGAATATAAACGGAGTAACCAACCAATAAAGAAGTAAGCGTATGAAAACAAAGATTATAATGCTGCTCGTAGTATGCAGCCTGTTTGCCGGAAAGGTAAACGCACAATGGGTGGTGAGTGACCCCGGCAACTTGGCGCAAGGGATTATCAATGCGTCAAAGAACATCATTCAGACTTCTTCGACCGCACAGAATATGATAAAGAATTTTCAGGAAACGGTAAAGATTTATCAACAGGGAAAAGATTATTATGATGCCTTAAAATCAGTGCATAACCTTGTCAAAGATGCCCGGAAAGTACAAAAGTCTATCCTGCTTATCGGTGAGATTTCCGACATCTATGTGAACAGTTTTCAGAAGATGCTTTCGGATGAAAACTACACGCCGGACGAGCTTTCCGCCATTGCCTATGGCTATACCCAACTGTTGCAGGAAAGTTCCGATGTGCTGGAAGAAATGAAAAGTGTGGTGAACATCAACGGGCTTTCCATGTCGGATAAAGAACGGATGGACGTTATCGACCGGACGTATAACGCCATCAGGAACTACCGGGATTTGGTGAGTTATTATACCCGCAAAAATATTTCCGTTTCCTACCTGCGGGCGAAAAAGAAAAAGGACACTGACCGGGTAATGGCTTTGTACGGTTCGGCGGATGAACGTTACTGGTAACTTCTAAAAATAGGTAGTATGTTATTAGCAATCGAATTTGATAACCTGCATCAGATACTCCGTAGTTTATACACGGATATGATGCCGTTATGCGGGAACATGGCGGGGGTAGCCAAAGGAATAGCGGGACTGGGGGCTTTGTTTTATGTGGCTGCCAAAGTATGGCAGTCGCTCGCCAGTGCCGAACCGATAGACGTTTACCCTTTGCTCCGTCCCTTTGTAATAGGCTTCTGTATTATGTTCTTCCCCACATTCGTACTGGGTACGATTAACAGCGTGATGTCGCCAGTAGTCAAGGGGTGTAACAATATGCTCGAAACGCAAACTTTCGATATGAACGCCTACCGGGAACAAAAGGACAAACTGGAATATGAAGCGATGGTGCGTAATCCGGAAACGGCTTACCTTGTTTCGGATGAAGCGTTTGATAAACAGATTGACGAATTGGGATGGTCTGCCAAAGATATTGCCACAATGGGCGGTATGTACATGGATAGGGCAGCCCACAATATTAAGCAATCCGTCCGGGATTGGTTCAGGGAACTTTTGGAACTGCTCTTTCAATCGGCAGCCCTTGTGATAGACACTATCCGAACCTTTTTCTTGATTGTCCTTGCCATACTGGGTCCGATAGCCTTTGCCATCAGTGTATATGATGGCTTTCAGGCGACACTGACCCAATGGATAACAAGGTACATTTCTGTTTACCTGTGGCTACCCGTTTCAGACCTGTTCAGTTCCATTCTTGCCCGAATACAGGTGCTTATGCTCCAAAAGGATATTCAGGAGCTATCAGACCCCAATTTTGTACCCGATAGCAGCAATTCAGTGTACATAATCTTTATGATAATCGGTATCATCGGTTACTTCACCATCCCCACCGTATCGAACTGGATTATTCAGGCGGGCGGAATGGGCAACATGAGCCGGAATATAAACAGTGCAGCCAATAAAACGGGCAGTGGCGTTGGTGCGGTAGCCGGAGCAGCCACCGGAAACGCTGGCGGCAGGGTCGGCGGTAAACTAATCAAAGGTAATCAATAATTAAAAATCAAGATGGAATTTAAAAGTTTAAAGAACATTGAAACCAGTTTCAAACAGATACGTCTTTTCGGGATTGTGTTTGTCGTTATGTGTACCCTGATAACGGGGTATGCCGTTTGGAACTCCTACACATTTGCCGAAGCGCAACGACAGAAAATTTATGTATTGGACGGTGGTAAAAGTTTGATGCTTGCGCTTTCGCAAGACCTGACACAAAACCGTCCGGTTGAAGCAAGGGAACATGTGAAGCGTTTTCACGAACTCTTTTTCACGCTCTCACCGGATAAGAACGCTATCGAAAGCAATATCAAACGGTCGCTGTTCCTCGCCGATAAGAGCGCATTTAACTATTACCGTGACCTCTCGGAAAAGGGATATTACAACCGTATCATTTCGGGCAATATCAGCCAGACCATACAGATAGACAGTGTTTCATGCAATTTCGATGTGTACCCGTATGCGGTGGCTACCTATGCCCGCCAAATGATTATCCGTGAAAGCAGCGTGACGGAAAGAAGCCTTGTCACCCGTTGCCGGTTATTAAACGCCGTAAGAAGTGATAATAATCCGCACGGCTTTATCATGGAAAGTTTCGAGATAACGGAAAATAAGGACTTGAACACCATAAAGCGGTAAGCCATGATACGGAAAATACTCTCTCCGGTCAATCAGGCAATTACCCATGTGCAGGACTGGGCGGATGAAAAACTCCGCCGCCTGTGCGGGCGCATGACACCGGAAATAAGGCTGGCGGTAATCCTGCTTATGCTCCTGTTCTTCGGCGGGCTATCCATCTACTTTACGGTATCATCCATTTACCGGATAGGAAAAGAGGATGGCGAAACCATACGGATAGAACACATCAGGCAGTTGCAGTTACAAAGTAAAGACAGTACGAACATTTTTAATCAGTCAGACAATGGAAGAAAAAGAAGTGAAGAATGAAGTTCCCACACCGGAAACGGCAAAGGGAAAAGAACCTGAAAAACAGGGAAAGGAAAAAAAGGAACTGACCCCACAGCAGATACAGCAACGAAAAAAGATGCTGGTTTACCCGCTTATGGGACTGGTTTTCTTAGGGTCTATGTACCTGATTTTTGCACCGTCCGATAAGGACGAAGCAAAGGTGGAAAACGTGGGCGGATTTAATGCCGATATTCCGCAACCCAAAGGGGACGGGATAATCAGCGATAAAAAGACCGCCTACGAACAGGAACAAATGGAGAACAAACAGGCGGACAAGATGCGCTCCTTACAGGATTTTGCCTTTTCGCTCGGAGAGGAAAACGGGAACGGGGAAGATTTGACCCTGATAGATGATGCTCCGGCAGAAAAACCGAAAACCAATGTAATAGACTTCGGGGCGGGTGCGCCGAACAATAGCCGTTCCTCTATCCAATCTTCGGCGGCAGCTTACCGGGACATGAACCGTCAGTTAGGCAGTTTCTACGAAACGCCGAAAGAGGACAAGGAAAAAGAGGAACTGAAACGTCAGGTGGAAGAACTCACTGCCCGGCTCGATGCGAAAGAAAGCGGTGCGGGTAACATGGATGAACAGGTTGCACTTATGGAAAAGTCCTACGAACTGGCGGCAAAGTATATGAACGGACAGAACGGGCAAAGCGTACCACCGCAACCGGGACAGATTGCACAGGTCGCACCGTCCGCACCTGTTCAGGGCAAAGGAAATGCCACACCTGTAAAATCGGTATCGGACAGGACGGTTTCAGGATTGCAGCAGCCCATGAGCAACGCCGAATTTGTCGCCGAATACAGCAAGCCACGCAATTACGGGTTTAATACGGCGGTCGGTAGCGGTTATTCGATGGGAAAGAATACTATCCGGGCGTGTATTCATAACGACCAAACACTTATGGACGGGCAGACCGTCAAGCTCCGGCTGTTAGAACCGTTACAGGCGGGGAACGTGATTGTCCCGAAAAACAGCCTTGTTTCAGGAAGTGCCAAAGTGCAGGGGGAACGGCTCGACATACTGGTGTCCTCGCTCGAATATGCGGGTAACATCATTCCGGTGGAACTTGCCGTTTACGACAGTGACGGGCAAAAGGGGCTTTCCGTTCCCTCGTCACTGGAACAGGAAGCGGCAAAGGAAGCGATGGCGAACATCGGTGCGGGACTGGGTACGAGCATTTCATTTGCGCAAAGTGCCGGGCAGCAGGTCGCAATGGATATTACAAGGGGCTTGATGCAAGGCGGGTCGCAATACCTTGCCAAGAAGTTCAGAACGGTAAAAGTACACCTGAAAGCGAACTATCAGGTGATGCTTTACGCCAAACAACAGTAATTTATTTATCAACCATAAAAATTTCAATCCAAAATGAAAAAGTTAATTATCATGTTCGCCCTGCTTTTGGGCGTGGTTTCAATGAAAGCACAAAGTAACGATTTGTATCAGGGCATTACAAAAAAGCTGCCTTACCGCCAAATGGTGACACCTTACGGTGTACAGGTGACGTTCGCCAAAACGGTACATATCATTTTCCCGTCTGCCGTTAAGTACGTGGACTTAGGCAGTAACTACATTATTGCCGGAAAAGCGGACGGGGCGGAAAATGTTGTCAGGGTCAAGGCTACGACAGAGGGCTTTCCCGGTGAAACCAATTTTTCCGTTATCTGTGAGGATGGCAGCTTTTACAGTTTTAACGCAAAATACGCACACGAACCGGAAATGCTGAACATCGAAATGAAAGACTTCTTGGAGAATGAGGACACAACGGATTTCAGCCATACCCGGATGAACATCTATTTCCGTGAACTGGGTAACGAAAGCCCGCTTTTGGTAAAGCTGATTATGCAGTCCATCTACAAGAACAATGACCGGGAAATAAAGCATTTGGGATGCAAACGGTTCGGGGTGCAGTTCTTGGTAAAGGGGATTTATTCGCATAACGGGCTGTTCTACTTCCACACACAAACAAAGAACAGTTCAAACGTGCCGTTTGATACCGACTTTATCCGTTTCAAGATTGTGGATAAGAAAGTAGCCAAAAGAACGGCTATTCAGGAAACGGTGATTGACCCGGTGCGGAGCTATAACGAGATACTGGTTATCGGCGGCAAAAGTACCGTCCGCACCGTGTACACCGTTCCGCAGTTCACTATCCCTGACGATAAGATATTAGTCATCGAACTGGTGGAAAAGAACGGGGGCAGACACCAAACTATCCGGGTGGAAAATTCGGATATAGTGGCTGCCAAAGTGATTAACGAACTTAAAATCAAATGAACATGAAAAGGATATGTTGTATTATATCCCTTTTTGTGCTGTGCCTGACTTTCAACCAGGCACACGCACAAAGATGTCTGCCGGGAATGAAAGGCTTGCAGGTTACGGGCGGCATGGCGGACGGTGTTCACTGGAACAGTAAAAGCGATTTCGCCTATTATTTCGGGGCGGCTCTTTCCACCTATACCAAAAACGGGAACAGGTGGGTTGTTGGCGGGGAATACCTCGAAAAGCATTACCCCTACAAGGATTTGCAAATACCAGTCAGCCAGTTTACAGGCGAGGGCGGTTACTATATGAACTTCCTTTCAGACCGGAAGAAAACCTTTTTTCTTTCGCTGGGATTGTCCGCACTTGCCGGGTACGAAACGAGCAACTGGGGCGATAAATTGCTACCCGATGGCTCGACCCTGACCGATAAGGACGGTTTTGTCTATGGCGGTGCGCTGACGCTGGAACTGGAAAGTTATATTACCGACCGGGTGGTGTTCCTGATTAACGCAAGGGAAAGATGCCTGTTCGGTTCTTCAGTCGGAAAGTTCCATACACAGTTTGGCGTAGGACTGAAATTTATAATGTGATAAACTAACCTATTATATATAATGAATATGAGAAAGATTTTAAGCCGTATTTTGATAGGCTGCTATGTAATGGCCGCCTTGCTATTGGTGGGTGCGTGTAATGACAATGTGGATATACAGCAGTCTTACCCGTTCAGTATCGAAACGATGCCAGTGCCGAAAAAATTAAAGGTGGGTGAAACCGCCGAAATCAGGTGTCAGCTTCACCGGGATGGGCGGTTTGAGGAAACAAAGTATTTCATCTGCTATTTCCAACCGGACGGGGCGGGAACGCTGAAAATGTCCGATGGGACGGTTTTACTGCCGAATGACCTGTACCCGCTTCCGGGTGAAACATTCCGGCTTTACTATACCTCTGCATCGACCGACCAGCAAACGGTAGATGTGTATTTTCAAGATAGCTTCGGGACGTTACAGCAATTAACATTTTCATTTAACAATGACAATAACAAGGAAGAAGAAAACAAATAAAGTAAAAAGGACATGGTTAAAATAGAATTGGATATAAACGGTATTTCATTTTTTGTAAATACCACATGGAAAACAGATGCAGTTCCGGCAGTCGGTGATATTGTGATAGTGGATAAAGAAAGCATTTCCCAATTTGACCGGGTGGAATTAAGGAAAACACCGTCTAATCAGGCTTTCAGGTGGGCGGATGAAGAAGATAATGCACCCGTACTGGAACATTTCGATTTTGATACGGAAATGGTTGTCAAAAAGCGGACGTGGAAATTTGATGCCGAAGATGAAGAAATGGTATGTGTTCTGAAAGTAACCTTTCTGCACCATGAGGAATAATATCAGGTTTCAGATATACTATTATGGTATGTAGTTTCTTTATGGCTTTGGCTGCCTTTTACCTGTTGGTGGGTGGCTGGTGCTGGCATGAAATGAAATACGCACCGACCGATAAGGAACTATGGGGCGAAGAATTGGAATGATACGTTATGCGTAATGTTATGATAGATAATCCGGCGGGTATTTCCCGGCGGGTTATCTTTTTATAGGGAATGGAAACAGGTTTCTTTGCTATCTTTCTTTTTCCGCTTCGGCTCACGGAAAGAAAGTAGCGGCGGCATTTGCCGCCGTTCTTCATTAACCGATTATAATGTCCTTTATGGGTGTGTTATGTTCCAACCACTCTTTTACACATTCCATATTATATTCACTCGTTATAACTGCCTTATCTACGTCTATGGGCGTGAAACGGGTGCTTTCGTAGCTATCTATCCAGCCTTTCAGGGAACAGACACCCCACGTTTTCACATCTTCAAAAATACCGTCCAGTGTGCCGATAGGGTCGCTGAAAGTAACTATCATTGCATCGAATGTCGTTTCGTCGGGCAACAGTTCCAAATATTTCAAAGACCCGAAACCGTCTGTTTTACGTCCGAAAGACCAGTCATAGGAATAAAGTTCATCCCCCCATTGGTGCGGCGTGTCAAAATGTACTTTCACCTGCACGGAATGTTCGTTTTCTTCTACGGCTTCAATAATACCCGTTACCAGTAAGCCCGTAAATATACACTTACAACGTCTGCCGATAATCCTTTTATTTACTTCTGTCGTTTTCATAAATGTAACTTTTAAATTATTATTGTACCTTTTCTTTTTTCGCCATCCATTCATCCCGCCGTTTGCGGCACTCGTCAAGTGTTTTGGCAAGGGTGCTGAACAGTTCGCCGTCTGTATGGCGGTAATCATATTGATAATAGATTTGACCCCTAAATGCGCCTAAACAGCATTTTACATATTTTTCCTCTCCCGGTGTTTGGGTAATGCTTACCCCGTTTTTGTTTAAACTTTCCATATTGTTATAATTTAAAATGAGTTGTCAGATAATCAGAAGTGAAAGCAGCACAATGAAAATAAATGCCATAAAAAACAGGTAAACGGCAGAGATAAGCAGCCGGAGAACGAACCGGATAATAAAAAAGCCTATGATTAGGGCTATCCACATTCCGGCGGTGCTGCTGGCTGCTTGATAGATGATAAAAGCAAGTATAAACCATCGTAAAAAAGTCGTTATCTTATTATATACTTTCATTGTCTTGGTGTGTTGCGGGTGGATTGCTCCACCCGGTTAGTAATCAGGCGCAACGGAAAACAAAGCCGTTATCCATCCAGTAGTCAGTCATAAACAGGTCGCGGGCAAAAGCCGAATAATCAAAGTAGGTCTTTGCAAACTCCGGCAGGTCGTAACATTCCTCTACGATTTCATAGGCGTAATCTTCCTCGTCTTTATACTCTCCCTGATATTCGTCCTCAAAAGAAGAAATAAGGTCGTCCGCATCTTCTTCGCTTATATCGCTGTTGTGGTGGTCGCACCATACGAAAAACGCTTCCTGCTGGGTTTCGCTTAGTTTTTCGATGGCATCCCGAAGCTCAAAGAACTTATCGGAAAGCCAACTTTCGGAAATCAGGGCTTCCGGGATATTCTCGTAATCCTGAAACATAAATTCCGGGTCTTGGTCATCCTTGTGCAGTTCCCGGCACGCTTCCATAAATTCGTCCTTGTCCGAATAATCGGAAAGGTCTAACCACTTGCCGAAAAGTGAACCACTGTTATACTTGTTGTAAGTACCTACATAAACTCTTGCTTCTGATAAAGTTACTGTTTCCATGACTTTTGAATTTTAATCGTTTACATCGCTTGTCGCCCACCACATAAATTTTTCCTTTAACTGAATGGGAACATTGTCTTTTCAAAGGTTCGGGACTGGTACAGGGCAAATTATTATTTATGAAATACTACCCGCAGGTGTGGAGATTTCTAAAAAATAATTTGAACAGTAACAGGCACGGATATACCTTTGACAATGTTCCAATCAGTTTTAGGGAAAATTTTTCTCTTGTTTAAGAGGATAGAAACAAAAGCCATCAGGCTTTTTGTATTGGGTAATGAGAGAGTAAAAAAAGGGCTTATAAAAGCCCCTCGTCTGTAAAACTGTAATAGCTTTCTTCTGTCAGGATGATATGGTCTAACAGGTGTAAATCCAAGACCTTGCAGGCTTCTTTTATTTTTGAAGTGATTTGCTTGTCCGGTTCGCTCGGACGTAGATTGCCCGATGGGTGGTTATGTGAGAGGATGATGCCCGAAGCATGGACTTTTAAGGCTGTTTGCAGGATGATTTTCACGTCCATTACAGTTTCAGCCATGCCGCCTTTAGAGATAAGGGAAACGCCTAAAGCCTTGTTTGCCCGATTGAGGAACATTACATAACTTTCTTCGTGATGTTCCATACATTCAAAATAGAAAGGTTTTAAGTAAGAATAAGAAGTTTGAGAAGAAAGTATTTTCATTCTTTCGGATGCTTTTACATTGTCTTTATAAGAGATAGTGATTTCCGGCATGGTAAATTCTGTTGTTTTCATAACGCTTGAATTTTAAATTAAACAATAAGAAATTTTGCCGGACACTCACAGTTTGGCGGGGACTTCAACCTAATCTTTTCAAAAAATACGACCCGTAGGTGTGGAGATTTTTTAGAAAACCGGAACGGCTCGGATTTGGTATTTGTCCCCGCCGGGCTGTAACTTTGCTAAAATTTGTGATTGAGATACATTACTTTAGGGAACTAAAAAAGGGGTATCACTGGTGACACCCCTTAGACAACCGAATACCTTAAATCGTTATTCGTCATAGGTTCTATATCCTATCGGTTTGCGTGGCTTCGGTTCGGGTTTGCTTAATAACTGGGTCAATGCTTGGTACACTTCGCTGAATTGTGCATCCGTACTCTGTTCCAGTTCTTCGATGCGTTTAAGAAGTTCCTCGTAACCGATTGACATTTGCCGCATGAGGACGAAAGCACGCATGATGGAAATATTCACCTTAACGGCTGTATCACTTCTTAGAACGGATGAAATCATGGCGACCCCCTGCTCGGTAAACACGAAATTTTGATAACGAGAGCCACCCCATCTTGAGGTCACAATTTGTGACCTCAAGTTAGTTTCATCATCTGCTCCTTTCTCTAAGGTTGCTATTTGCGACCTTAAACATTCAGTTTCTTCTTTGGTAAGTTCAAACATAAAATCGTCCGGAAAACGGTCGAGATTACGTTTTACAGCCTGTTTCAAGGCTTTTGTTTCCACTTGGTAAAGTGCCGCAAGGTCGCTATCGAGCATAACCCGGTAACCCCTGATTTCATAAATCTTGCTTTGGATGATTTGTAAGTCCATAATTTTTTTATTTAGATATTTATAATGTTGTTCCCTTTTAATTTCTCTGAAACTGTCTTCATTGCTTTGTATAGCTGAAAGTCTGTGATTTTGGAATTGCCTTGTACTTTTCTTCCTATAAGTTTATTTACTATCGAAGTTTCTAAATCGTTACCCATTATGATAGTACAAATGAATGTGTGTCTTGCAAAATTAAAAGTAAGATGTTTCTCTAATTTACATTCTTTACCTACTTCTTTAAGATAGTAATTTGTCTTTTGAATACTGGGTACAGGCAGTAATGAACCTGTTTCATTTGAACTGTTCCTATATTTTTCTATAATAGTGCGAGATATGTCTAAAAGTGGTATTTTTATCGGGGTATTACTTTTCTGCACATATATCTTTAGCCAATATTTCCCATCAGGAGTAATGACCAAATTGTTAATAGTCAGATTTTTAATGTCATTATAACTTAATCCGGTGAAGCAGGAGAAAAGAAATATATCCCGGATTTTATCTAAACGTGTTATTGTAAACCGGGCTTTCAGGATAAGATTAGTTTCTTCCAATGTCAGGGAAGTATTTTTGATTGGTAGCGATTTCATATATCAATTATTTATAGGATTATTAATATGTAGGTAAATAGGAACTTATCACAAACTGTGATAAGTTCCGGAGCGTTATACAGTAACAAGGCATTTACTGTTGAGCTTTTGTGCCAATAGTTCCATGTCATTGCTCAATTTCGTGTCTATTACCTTTGCGTAGATTTGAGTTGTCCGAATATCTGTATGACCTAACATCTTTGAAACGCTCTCGATAGGCACGCCATTAGCCAGTGTAACAGTCGTTGCGAATGTGTGCCTTGCAAGGTGGAACGTGATATTTTTGTCGATACCACATAGAACGGCAATTTCTTTCAAATAATCATTCATCTTTTGATTGCTGATAACAGGTAACAACTGACCGTTTTTCAATTTCCCTTCATATTTGTTCAGGATGGCTTTAGGAATATCCAGCAAGCGGATGTTTGATGTTACTTTAGTCTTGTGACGTTTCTTTATAATCCATAGATTATCATCAAATGCCAAACGTATGTCGTTACTGGTTAATTCGCATATATCCACGTATGAAAGTCCCGTATAGCAGCTAAAAATGAAAATATCCCGTACCTGCTCCAATCGCTTTGAAGCAAAATCCTTATTGCATATCCTGCTTATCTCGTCCTTGTCAAGATACCCTCTTTCTATATACTCGAATTTCAGTTTATAATTGGCGAACGGGTCGGCTGTTATCAATCCTGTACCCTGTGCAAAGTTTACCACCGTGCGGAAACGCTGTATAAACTTCATTGCCGTATTGGGTGAACAATCGTGGTTCTTTATTATATACAGGTAGAAATTCTCAATAAATACTTTGTTGATTTGGCGTATAGGCAAATCCGATACACGATATTCGTCTTTTAGGAAATCAGTTAGGCGTAACTTTGTTAGTTCGTATCGGCTGTACGTTTTTGGGGTGGCTTCTCCTGCTTCGACCTTTTTCTTGTATTGGTCGTTGTGCTGGGTGAAAAAAGAAATAATGGTATTTGCTTCTTCCTCTTTTCCCAATAGTGCATTTTTCACGCTTTCGGGTGTAACATAGCTATCCCGCATTAATTGATTGTGGAAGTGGGAACGGATATTTGCTTTGATGTCGTCCAGCATGGAATTAAGCCTTTGTATCTCCATTGATTTACCTATGGCTCTGCCGGATTTCCAGTTAGTTTCTAATACTTCTAACTTGGTATTGAATTGGGTTTGTTTGCCGTTGATTGTGATACGGGCATGAATGGGTACTAAACCATTCTTTTTCATCTTGTCTTTTTTCAGGTAAAACAATACGCTGAATGTACTCTTTTCATTTTTCATAATCTCACTTTTTTTAGATTGCAAAACTAATTTTAATCACTGTAAATGAGATAAATAGAGTATAGACAAATCACGTCAAAAGTAAGCCATTTTCCGACAATCGTACCCCCTAATCGTTTTTTGGGGAAGGGGGTACGATTTGGATACTCAACCGTGTCTTTTCGTGCCCCTTTTTTGTCTTTTAAGCAAGACTGAAACAATAAAAAAAGTCCTACAATACGTTGATATTGTAGGACTTGTCTCTTTTTTGTCGCCGTTTGGCTTTGTTCTTATGTGATCCGCCTGGGGCTCGAACCCAGGACCCCAACATTAAAAGTGTTGTGCTCTACCTGCTGAGCTAGCGAATCAATCCTTTATTGCTGTTAAGCGGGTGCAAAGATAGAGCTATTTTTTATAATTGCAAATAAATTCCGAACATTTTTGTTATCTTTGTGCCATAAATATCAATACACATTATTTATATATGGCTGACGATAAAAAAATAATTTTCTCGATGGTGGGAGTAAGCAAAGCTTTCCAACCTAACAAGAATGTGCTAAAAGACATTTATCTTTCTTTCTTCTATGGAGCTAAGATTGGTATTATCGGTCTCAACGGTTCGGGTAAATCTACTTTGCTGAAGATTATTGCCGGTCTGGAGAAGTCTTATCAGGGAGAGGTGGTTTTTTCTCCCGGATATTCAGTAGGCTATCTGGCACAGGAGCCTTATCTGGATAACACTAAAACAGTGAAAGAAATCGTAATGGAAGGTGTGCAACCCATTGTTGATGCACTGAACGAATACGAAGAAATTAATCAGAAGTTCGGTTTGCCTGAATATTATGAAGATCAGGACAAGATGGATCAACTTTTTGCACGGCAAGGGGAATTGCAGGATATTATTGATGCGACGGATGCCTGGAATCTGGATAGTAAACTGGAACGTGCAATGGATGCTCTCCGTTGCCCGCCCGAAGATCAGTCTGTGGCTAATCTTTCGGGTGGTGAACGTCGTCGTGTGGCGCTTTGCCGCTTGTTATTGCAAAAACCTGATATTTTATTGCTCGACGAGCCGACCAACCATTTGGATGCTGAGTCTATCGACTGGTTGGAACAGCATTTGCAGCAATACGAAGGTACGGTAATTGCTGTGACACACGACCGTTATTTCCTTGACCATGTGGCCGGATGGATTCTTGAACTTGACCGTGGCGAAGGTATCCCCTGGAAGGGTAATTATTCCAGCTGGCTGGAGCAGAAAACCAAGCGGATGGAAATGGAAGAGAAAACTGCCAGCAAACGTCGCAAAACTCTGGAACGTGAGCTCGAATGGGTACGTATGGCACCCAAGGCACGTCAGGCTAAGGGCAAAGCCCGCTTAAACTCGTACGATAAATTGCTGAACGAAGACGTGAAAGAAAAAGAAGAGAAACTGGAAATCTTCATACCGAACGGTCCTCGTTTGGGTAATAAGGTGATCGAGGCTAAACATGTGGCTAAAGCTTACGGTGATAAACTGTTGTTTGACGATCTCAACTTCATGCTTCCTCCTAATGGTATTGTGGGAGTTATCGGTCCGAATGGTGCCGGAAAAACAACTCTTTTCCGTTTGATTATGGGACTGGAAACAGTTGATAAGGGTGAATTTGAAGTAGGGGAGACCGTGAAGGTGGCTTACGTAGACCAGCAACATAAAGATATTGATCCGAATAAGAGTGTTTATCAGGTAATTTCCGGCGGAAATGATTTGATCCGCATGGGAGGGCGTGACATTAACGCACGCGCCTATCTTTCACGCTTCAACTTTTCGGGTGCTGATCAGGAAAAGCTTTGTGGAGTACTTTCCGGTGGTGAGCGTAATCGCTTGCACCTTGCCATGGCATTGAAGGAAGAAGGAAATGTATTATTGCTCGACGAGCCGACCAATGATATTGATGTCAATACCCTGCGTGCGCTTGAAGAAGGTTTGGAAGATTTCGCAGGTTGTGCCGTTGTGATTTCGCATGACCGCTGGTTCCTCGATCGAATCTGTACTCATATTCTTGCTTTTGAAGGCGATTCGAACGTGTTCTATTTTGAAGGTTCTTACTCGGAATACGAAGAGAATAAATTGAAACGGCTTGGCAACGAAGAGCCTAAGCGCGTGAGATATAGAAAGCTGATAGCTGACTAATACTTAACAATGTGTAAGCCCCGCAAATTAATTGCGGGGCTTTTTTGTTTCATAGAGCTATAATATGTTTATCTCTCTTAAAGAATTGTAGCATCTTTGTAATGTATATATAAAGAATATTAATTACCTTTGTGCTCCAAAACGTTTATTTACAATTTATTAATTAACAAGTTCTATTAACTAACAAAGAGAATTATGAGAAGACATCTAATTCATTTCCTGCTGGTTGCAGTACTGACGGTATGCTCTGCCGCTACGGCTATTGCCCAGGTAACAGTGAAAGGTCAAGTTGTGGATGCGGAAACAGGTGAGCCATTGATTGGTGCAGCCGTAACGATTGTCGGTACTACCCAAGGTAGTGTGACTAACCTGGATGGTGAGTTTACACAGAAAGCTGCCTCCGGTTCGACACTGCTTATCAAGTACCTTGGCTACAAAGACTTCAGTAAGAAGATCACCCACAAAGGGGGTACTGAAGATTTGGGCGTGATTAAAATGGCACCGGATGCAATGGTATTGAACGACGTTATCATTACATCTTCCGTTGCTGTTTCGCGTAAAACTCCGGTAGCTGTATCAACAGTTGACCCCGTCTTTATCGAAGAAAAACTCGGAACGCAGGAATTTCCTGAAGTTCTGAAGTCAACTCCGGGTATCTATGCAACTAAGCAAGGTGGTGGTTTTGGTGATTCCAAAGTAAACATACGTGGTTTCAAGACTGAGAACTCTGCTATGATGATTAATGGTGTTCCGATGAATGATATGGAGTGGGGTGGTATCTACTGGTCTAACTGGGCCGGTTTGAGTGATGTGACTCGTAGCATGCAAGTACAGCGTGGTTTGGGTGCGTCAAAGGTAGCAGCTCCTTCTGTGGGTGGTTCTATCAACATCGTGACAAATACAGTTGATGCCAATAAGGGCGGTTTCGTATCTTATGGTATGGGTAATGACGGATTAAACAAGATCCTGTTCAAGGTATCTACCGGATTGACCAAGTCAGGTTGGGCTATGACCCTTTTGGGAGGTAAGACCTGGGCAGATGGTTATATTCAGGGAACCGACTACGAGGCTTATAACTGGTTTGTGAATATCACAAAACGTTTCAACGACAATCATCAATTGTCATTTACTGCTTTTGCTGCTCCTCAGTGGCACAATCAGCGTGGAAATAAAGACGGACTTACTATCGAGGGATGGCAAGAAGTTGCTAAAAACTATATGAATGGTGAAAAGCCTTATCGTTATAATCCTACTTACGGTTTTGGATTGAATGGACAAAGAAAATCATCTGCTTATAATGTATATAATAAACCTCAGTTGTCGTTGAACCACTTATGGCAGATTAATGATAAATCAAGCTTAAGTACAGCCTTGTATGCTTCTATCGGTCGTGGATATGGTTATTCCGGTCAGGGATTGACCAGTGCTGATCGTAGCAACTGGTATGGTAGTAACAGTGGAAAGCTGAATATGACTTTCCGTAAAGCTGACGGTACATTTGCTTATGATGAAATCTATGCTTTGAACGAAGCCAGCGAGAACGGTTCGGTTATGGCTATGTCGAAGTCTAAGAACTTCCATAACTGGTATGGTCTGCTCTCTACTTATACAACCAAGATTGGTGACTATTTTGATTTTTATGGTGGTATAGACTACCGTTATTATAAAGGTACGCATACGAATGAATTGGTTGACCTCTATGGGGGGGACTTTTACGTGGACTCTTCTTCAAGAAAAGCTGTTTTAGCTTCTAACAATGCCGCTGCTGCTGCCGGTTCGGCATTCGTAAATCAGAAGTTGAAAGTGGGTGATGTGGTTTATCGTGACTACGATGGTTATGTAATGTCTGAAGGTGTGTTTGCCCAGGGTGAATATAACAGAGATAAGCTGAGTGCTTTCATTTCCGGTTCGGTTTCTAATACCGGTTACTGGCGTTATGACCGTTTCTACTATGACAAGGCACACGCTAAATCAAAAACCACCAACTTTATCGGATGGAATGCAAAAGGAGGTTTGAATTATAACCTTACCGAAAATCATAACGTTTTTGCTAATATCGGTTATATCAGCCGTGCTCCTTTCTTCTCGGGTGGTGCTTTCCTGAATTCAACAGTCAGCAATGCAACAAACCCCGATGCAGTAAACGAGAAAGTATTTTCTTTTGAAATCGGATATGGCTACCGTTCAACTTATTTGACGGTGAATGTCAATGCTTATCACACTCGCTGGATGGATAAGACAACTACCCGTTCGCAGGATATTGACAATTATTATGAAGGCAGCCTTAGCGAGCCTTACGATGCAAGTAAGCTGGTTTCTACCAAATCGGTCATTAATATGCAAGGTGTAAACGCCTTACACCAGGGTGTTGAACTTGATTTTGTTGCAAGACCTTTCCAATGGTTGGATTTGAGCGGTATGTTCTCTATCGGTAACTGGCGTTGGGATAGCAATGCATCAGGAAGTTTTACCGTTGAAGGTCAATTTGTAAACAGTGCATCTATGAAGAATGATAAGGGTGAAAATGTGACGGTTCTTGTTAATGCCGCAGCCAATGGGTTGGAACCGGGTACAATGAAACTGAACCTGAAAGATGTGAAAGTGGGAGGATCGGCGCAGACTACTGCTGCATTGGGTGCTACTTTCAAGATTGACAAAGCCATTCGTTTGGGTATTGATTGGAACTTATATGCACGTAACTATGCCGACTGGTCATTAAACTCAAACGACCTGGTAATGAACAGTGAAAAAGACTTTTCTACTCCCTGGCGTATTCCGACAGCAAGCACATTCGACTTGAACGCAAGTTATAAATTCAACTTTGGTAAGCTGAATGCAGTGCTGTCAGGTAATGTGAACAACTTATTTGACCAGACTTATATTTCTGACGCTACAGATGGTAGCAATCACGACTGGAAGACTGCATACAATGTGTTCTACGGATTTGGCCGTACTTATAGCTTGAGATTAAAAGTTAATTTCTAATCTAAAACAGGAAGTTTAAATTATGAATAGAAATCTATTAATGCCTGTAGCGGTATCGTTGATTCTGCTGTCCGGCTGTAAATATAACGATGACAACTTCGAAGGATTGGATGAGATAACCCAACCGACGAATTTGATGAAGATTGAATATACGCTGACTGATGCTGATTATGCAACTATCAGCACGAATTCTACTAATGAAGAGATTGCGGGAAAGGATTTGGCTAAAGACCTCGCAAATGTTAAGACTAACATGTATCTTACAGAGAAGATTACAGGAGCTACCTATATTCCTGCTTTCTTGCTTGACAAATATTATACTGCCGACAAAGGTTCAAGTGCAAAGATTACCTATAAGTATAAAGAGGCAATGTCTGCCCTGTTGTCTGAATATGCTTCAGTGAAATATCTGAAACCGACAGACGCCGATTATAAGTTAGTTTATGGCGAAAATGCTTTTGCACCTTATCTGAATGAAAAGACAGAAGGTCAGATGTATAAGATGCTAAACGAGAATTTCAAAGATGCCGAAAAGGGGACTGCTGTTTTCGTAGATTATAAATCGGGTGAAGGACAGTTGGAGAATCCGTTAATGTGGCAGGATTTTGAAGCACTTCCTACCGGAGACTTAACTGAGCTGAAAGGCTGGTTTCTCAGTTCTGTTGGTGGAACCGAGTGGAAAGTGACTTCTTATGATGATAATCAGTATGTGCAATACTCGGCCAATAAGATGGAAGGTGAATGTATAGCTTGGATGGTTACCCCTGCTGTTTCTGTTGTTGCCGGTGATTATCTTGGTTTTGATGTAACTGTGGGTTATTACAATGCCAACTGTCTGTCAGTGCTTATCTCAGAAGATTTTGATGGTAAAGATGTTAAAGCTGCTCACTGGACTGACGTAACTTCGGATTTCAACATCCCTACCAAGCCGACAAGCGGTTATGGAACATTTGCATCTGCCGGTAAGGTATCTTTATCAGCTTATGCGGGCAAGAAGGTTTATGTAGCCTTTAAGTATGTAGGTGATGGTGCTAATAAAAAGACTACTACTTATCAGATTGATAACATCATGGTAGGTACTTCTATCCCGGCTAACAGTCTTTCTACTCCTGCTTACGCAGTGAAAGTGTACGATGGTAAGAGCTGGAAAGATAAGAGTGGTGACGTATATGTTCCGACATACGCTGATTATGGAGATATGGGGCAGAGCAAACGTTACTTTACTTCAGAAGTTCCGGCTGTTAACTATTTGCCTGCTTATTTGTCTAAGATGGTAGCATATCCTGTTGATGGCGATGCACGTGTAGTGATCTACAGATATTATAATGGTACCGAATTGAAGATCTACAGTGATGAATATACTTATTCTGCTGAAACTGCAAGGTGGTCATTGAATACACGTATTGTTGATAAAACAGAGCAGTTTGTATTGTCTGACGGTAAGTGGAACTTTGACCCGAGCACAGTAATTACGCTGAAGGCTAAAGGTGATGCAGAAACCTCTACATTCTATCAGACTATTGTGGATTGGGTGAAAGAGCACTATTCTGAATATGTAACTTCATATGGAAATAATGAATATTATTATGGTAGTTCTGCTTATCAGAATAATTTCGACTTCCGCCCAGATAAATGGAAAGTACAAAACCCAGCTGCCTATGGTACTATGTCTGATGATGATTTGAAAAAGCTTATGTTTGAACGTTTACCAGAAGCATTTTTGCCAGCACTCCAGTCACTTTATGGTGATGCAGATGTTGTGGAAGGTGTTGATGTTATTTATACGATTAATTTTGGTATCTACGATGGTTCTGATGCACAATATACCATTAAGTATAAAGTGACAGGTAAAGGACAGTTTGAATATGTTGTAGACTCTTTGAAGAAAGTAGAATAAGAAAACTAATTCATTTATAATAAGAAAGGCCGCTCTGAGTAATCAGGATGGCCTTCTTTTATATTATAACGAGAGAGTTATGGGGGTGAAACTCACCACAGAGGACGCAGAGTAACATAGAACGAGTTTAATTCGTTGATTATTAACGTTTTTAATCTATGGTATCTGTGATAATCTGTGTGATCTGTGGTGAAAAGGCGTTTTGATACACTCCCGTTTACATCTTCACCTCCATCACTACCGGATTATGATCACTGCACAAATCGAGGTCAGGCGAATAGTAGTCTACCCCTTTAAACTCTTTGGAATGGAAAATATAGTCGATTCTCAGCAGGCGTTTAAAGTACCGGAACGTATACATGTACCCATGTCCGCAAGTCTGGAATCCGTCTTGAAGATTGTCACCTTTCACGGTACTGTATGTGTAGGACGATGGGAGAGAGTTAAAGTCACCGCAAACCAGTATAGGGTAGGGGGTGGTGCGGATTAATTGTTCCAAAGTCTTTGCCTGTGCCGCACGTTTCCTGAAGTTTTCGTTGAGTCCCTCCAACAATTGCCTGGCCACTGCTTCCTCTCTGCCTGTCAGTTCGTTTTTAGCCAGTTCCCTTTCCAGCCTGCGCTTATTTTGGCTGACCTCCGTTGTTTGCAGGTGGTTATTGAAAACACGAACCGTTTGTCCGTCTACGTCCAGGTCGCACCACATACTGCAATTCCTTGAGTCCGGATAAGTGATCAGTTTGCTGTCCTTCACCGGATATTTGCTGAATAAAGCTATCTGCAGGATGGAGATGCTGTCCGGAGCTTGCGGGATAATGACGTATTGCCAGTTTGCAAAAGTGTTTCGTATGCTGTCTGCGGTGAAATATCGGTTAGCGGCAAACTCTTGAAGACAGACGATGTCCACTTGATGCTCTTCCATGTATTTCGCGATTTCTTTGCACGAGTACCCCGATTGCTCGTTACCGAAACTGTCTACGTTATACGTCGCTATTTTCAAAGTTTTTCCACCTCCTTTTTCCGCCGGAAAGGGTGGTTGGAATATCCGTCCCAGATATTGCCAGTTGGCAGCTATGGCTATCAGCGGAATGACTATCCAGAACCGGCGGCGTATGCCCCAATAGATGGCCGCAGCGAGGTTGATCAGCAAGAGCCCCGACAGCAAGAGCCCGATGAAAGGTATTAAAGTAGAACTTTCCGGGGGAACATGCCCGGCAAATGCTCCGGTGATGGTGACACCTGCCAAAGCAAAAGTCAGTGCGACAGAGGTATAATAAAATAATTTGGATACGGCTTTCTTTCCCATTGTTTTGAATTCTGCATTTTAGTCCACCATAAGTTCACCACAGAGGACACAGAGTTCACAGAGGAAGAATTTAAGATCTTTCTATAAACCTGGAAAATAAAAACTCCGTGTCCTCTGTGTCCTCTGTGGTGAACTTATGGTGAGGTTCTTTATCTCAACCATTTCTTTATCATCTCCTTCAGCTTTTCCTGAGCAATCGGTTTCGAGATGAAATCGTTGCATCCTGCCTCTTCGGCAGCTTTCCGGTCATATTCATAAGCATAAGCACTCTGTGCGATGATAGGTACATCTGCGGACAATTGCCGGATGATCCTGGTAGCTTCCAGCCCATCCAGATTGGGCATTTTTATATCCATTAATATCAGGTCCGGTTCCGCTTCATCGTACATGGTTACAGCTTCCATGCCATCTCTGGCACGTATCAGGTGGTATTTCCTGCCCAGAATCGCATTTAGCAAGTCATAATTGCTGTCGGTATCTTCTGCTATCAGGATGGTAGCCTTATCGGTTTCCGCCTCCGTTACTTCCATGGATTTACGTTCCTCCTTGCTTCCCGCCGGCTCTTTTGTCCGGTCGTCGGCTTCCGGATATTGCCGGTTGTCAGTTTCTCCGTCCCAACGTTCTTCCTTATCGGCCTTCACATCTTGCATTACGCTTTCCAGAGGCAGCCAGAAGGTAAATGTAGTACCTGTCCCCACTTCCGAAGAAACGGATATTTCTCCTCCCAGACGTTCGATGATAGTCTTGCATATCGACAATCCCAACCCCGTGCCCTGAGCGAAGTTATTGAGCTTGGCAAAGCGCTGAAACACCCGTCCCAACTTCTCCGGTTCGATGCCCAGTCCGGTGTCTTTTACGTAAAATACCACTTTTTCGGCTTCTTGCCTGTAGCCGTAGCTCACGCTGCCTTGTGTCGTGAACTTAAATGCATTTCCTATCAGGTTAGAGAATACTTGGAAAATCCGGTTCTTGTCTGAGTGAATGCTCAAAGCTTCGTCCGGCGAGTCAAATTTCAGTTCCACTCCTTGCGGGCAGCGGAACACATGTGCATCATGAATCTCTTTGCAAAGCGTGTGCAGCTTTACCGGTCCGTAAGTGAACTCCACGATGCCCGATTCTATTTTCGACAGATCCAGTATTTCATTGATCAGTTGCAGCAACCGTTCGTTGTTGGCATCCACTATTTCATAATATTCTTTTCGCTCTTCCGGGTTTTCGCTCTCCGAGATGATGCGTGAGAATCCTACGATGGCGTTGAGCGGTGTCCGTATTTCGTGGCTCATATTGGCAAGAAAGGCCGACTTCAGTTTATCCGACGTCTCTGCTTTCTCTTTCGATTCCATCAGTTCGCGGCGCATCAGTTCCAGCTGAGTAATGTCCCACTCGATGCTGACAATGATGGGCGAGAAGTCTTCACTTTCTACTATGATTTTTTGTTTGTCCAGAATCAGCAGATTGCCATTTTTGTCTTTACCTTCCATGATCCAGTGCATCCCTTTTCCGGTATTGGCAATTTCCATGTCCTCTTTCCGTTTCTGCTGTGCCATTTCCAGCGGATAATAATCGAAATCGTTCATACCGATGGCATTTTCCGCGCTGATATCCCGGTTATACGATTCCCGGTTTCGGTAGATATACCGGAAATCATTCTCTATATCCTTCACAACGATCCCCGCCGGGAGGTTTTCCATCGTGGTATCCATGATGCGGTTGAGCCGTTTTATCTGCGATTCGTACCGTATACGTTCCGATATGTCGTGTGTAAACGACCAAAAGGTTTCCTCTCCGTCATCCGTTGTCACGCTGTACATCGTACCCTCAAACGCCAATGTGCTTTTATCATCCTTCAGCGGGTGGTAGGCCAGGAAGTTGAAATTCTGTCCTTCCCGTATGCTGTGGTAACGTTCTTCCCAATCCTTCGGACTGTCCATGTCGCCTACAATGTCGAAAATCCGTATTTGCGATAGGTCCGCCTGTTCCGTGATCCGGTGGTTGAGCCTGAACTGTCTGTTGGCAAATATCAGCGTGCCGTCTTTCCGTGCCGCATAAATACTTTCTTTGGCATTGTTGATGGCATGCGTCAGCGTGTTGATGTCATTCCTCTTCCGCTGGATGTCCGTAATGTTCTGTATATACCCTTCCAGAATGATGTTACCGTCTTCTGCTTCACCCCTCAGGTAGCATTGCTGGCGCATATAGTATACCTGTCCTTCCAACAGAATGCGGTATTCGATGTACTCCTTTACCAGTTTACGGCGGTTTGCCTCCATCCATGTGTTCACGGCAGGCAGATCTTCGCTCAGAATGGTCTCGTAATAATCCTGAAAGTTGACGCTCCGCTCTTCTTCCGTACATACTATTCCGTTGTATCCCCGATAATAGAATGTCTTTTCGCGCGATGCATATTTCCATTGCCCTATCTGTGCCGCTTTTTGTATCTCTTTCAGTTCGTAATTCGTACGTTCCAGTTGCAGCTTTACGTTGCTCCGTGCCGTGATGTCACGATATTGGCACAACACCTTGTCGCCGTCATACGGCTGCATGATGCATTTGAAGTAGTACGTTTCGTCCCCTTCCAACGGCAGCCTGTAGTTGCGGTTCACCGTTATCCCCTGTTGGGTCACCCGGCGGAAGTCCGGCAGCAGTTTCTGGAAGGTATGGTCGGGAAGCAGATTGAACAGATTTTTTCCCAAGAGCCTGTCTTCTTGCAGGAACCACAAATCGCTGTGCGGGTCGATGTCCAGACACGTGCCGTTTTTGTCCACCAAGATCAGTGTGTCAGCTGTCAGTTGCAGTATCTTATGGGCATTGTTTACATCATGCAGTATTCTATCCATGCTTCGTTCGGTTTATTGGTTTAAGGATTCTGTTTTCGTTCTTTGGGCTTTTTCCCATGCTCCTGTTCCTTTCATTTTACGAAGGTAGTTAACACCTTTCATCACGTTAATGTTCATAAACAGGAAATAATATGGGATGAATAACAGCTTGTTTTTTATTTGCCGGGCAGACAGATAATAACCTCCCATCGCTAAGATGTAGAACAATACCTGAAGTGCCAGAATGGTGCCGTACCAGATAGGAGAGCCCCCCATCAGCAGTATGGCAACGTTGAGCGGGAGCAAGGCGAACAGCAGCACCGGGGCCACCGACCACCGCAGCACCCTGTGTGATATATACTGGAAACTCAGCACTCCGTAACGGAAGGGATTGAGCAGTTCCCTCAGCCGCCAGACAGATTGCAGTCCGCCGGCGGCAATGCGCACCTTTCTTTTCTGCTCTTCGCCCATGTCTGCCGATCCGCTTTCGATGGCATATGCCCGGGTGCAATAGGCTATCTTGTATCCCTGCATGGCGATGCGCAGCGACAGGATGAAGTCATCCAGCAGTGTGTCCGGTTCCATTACCGTGAACAGCTCCCGGCGTATGGCAAACAGCTCGCCTGCGGCTCCCACAGCCGAATAAAGACGTGCGTCCAGTGCCTTTAGTGCCGATTCATATTTCCAGTATATGCCCTCACCACCGGCTGCGGCTCCATCCTTTTCTTGCACGGCGATGCGTTTTTCTCCGGCAACGCATCCCACCTCCGGATCCTCAAAAGCCAACACGATTTCGCGTATCGCTTCCCGGTTCAGCATTGTGTTGGCATCGGTGAATACCACAAGTGGCGTGTCCACCAGTGTCATCCCCCGTGTCATGGCAGCGGTTTTTCCTTGCCGCAGGGGTTGGAAGTGGACGGTGGCTTGCGGCCATGCCTTCAGCCGTTCGTTGGTAGAGTCGTTGCTTCCGTCGGTGGTCCACACAATGTGCAATTTGTCCTTGGGATAGTCCAGTTTCAGGCAGTTGTGCATTTTTTCGTCCACAACGTCTTCTTCGTTAAAGGCTGTGATAAAAAGTGTCACGTCCGGCAGCAGCTTGTCGGGCGGGAGTTGCCGCTTGACGGGTTTCACAGTGAGTTCTTTGAGCTTGACCAGTGTGTAAAGCAGTATTCCGTATCCCAAGTGGGTATAGAATACGAGGAAGAGGGCAAGCCAGAAAAGAATTTGTACGGTGATCATAGTATTTTTTATTTTAATTTTATTTAGGTTGAATCAGGTTGTCGTCTTCATCTTTATATTCTTTTCGGGAGGTGAATATTCCTCCTATGTTTCTGAGGGCATTGATCGCCCGTACTTTGAAACTGCCGGCTAATGATCCGTCAGCACTTATGGTGCCATATCCTGTGACCGCACGTGCCTTCTTTTTACGTATAAAGTATATTTTTCCATACTCTTTGAGCCGTAAAGCCAACGATCCGTCTTCACCCCGTTTGATGTCTGTGCGTATCCCTGTTTGGCGGGCGTAATCCGTGCGGTATGCGAATACCAGTCCTCTTACACTTAATTCCGGGCGTTTGATTGATTGTATCCATAGATGAATATCCCTGAGAAACTCATATACTTTTAATCCGGTCCGGGAGTGTTCTTTGTCGGGTATATAGCTCCATAGTGAACTTACCGCCACAACTCCGGGACGCTCTAATGCGTTAACCATTGTCTCGACATAGTGCGGAGGATACAAAGTATCGGAATCAATATTAATGTGATATTTTCCCCGCGCACGATTTAATCCGCAAAGCCGGGCGTGTCCGCAGCTGTGTTGATATTCTATCGCATATGGTACCCCTGTCGCTTCATAGATTTCTGCCGTCCGGTCCTTAGAATCATTGTCTGTCCCGATAATCTCCACCGGATATTTGCACTTCATCTCACTCAAGGACCACAGGCTTGCCAATAGACGTTTCTCTTCGTTATATCCTATGACGGAGACTGTAACAACCGGAGAATCCGACTGTAGCTTTCTCAAATTCTCACGAACTTCGTCAATGACATTTTGCGGTGCTTCAGCAAAAGGTTTTTCGTATATTTGCAAATATTTTGTATACCACTTCATCATTTACTCTTTTGTTACTTTTAATGTTTCAAATAATGTTTTCCATTCCTGCGCGATAGTTTCCATTCGGAAGCGTTCTGAACGTATACGGGCATTTCGTCCCATTTCTTTTCGTTTGTCTTCATGCTCTATCAGGTCGTTTATTTGCGTGGCTAAATCGTTTATGTCTTCCGGTTGTGCCAAGAGTCCGTTCAGTCCGTGTTCTATGATGTCACGGGGCCCGCAGGGGCATGCGAACGCCACGGGTGGGACTCCGCACGACATCGCTTCAGTTATGACCATTCCGAATCCTTCGAACCGGGAGGAGAGTACAAAGATTGAACTTTCGCAATATTTATCAGCTATGTTGGGGGTGGTAGGCTCTAGAAGGCAAGTCCGGTCGATGCCCTCCTGATTTATTTGCTGTTGCAATTTGTCATGCAGTATGCCTTCACCATAGATGCGTAACGTCCAGTCCGGATGTTTTTGAGATACGATGGACCAACTTTTTATTAGTAAATCGAACCCTTTTTGCGGAGCGTATCTTCCGGCCGCTATTACATATTTCTGAGTGCAGTCCGATTGTAGATCAGTCGGAGTAATGATAGGATTGGGTATGACGCAAAGATTGGTAAGTTCCGGCCAAAAATCCTTTTCCTCAAGAGTTAATACTATTACTTTAGAGAGTTGTTGTAGATGTTTTAAAAATGCTTTTTCCCAATATCTTCTGAGTTTCCCTACTATTGATTTACCATACTCCTTGCTTCCCACTCCATATGAATGGCGTGTGACATGGAATTCTCCGATTTTTGTACTTCCATCACAGATACCTGAGATAAAATAGAGTTCTCTTCTCAGGGTTGAAATTGTGATGTCGGGTCTTAGTTCTGTCAGTATTTTACTGAGGCGTTGTTTGAAAAGCCTGTAGCGATATGGGTACTTTAAAAGTTTACTGACACGTGATTGATTGAAAGGCCAGTCGAAAGGTACGTTCAGATCAATGTGCTTCACTTTGGGCGACAAATCATAATAGATGGGGCGTCCCATTTGCTCTGATGTGAGGATATAGATTTCGTAACCTTCCAGATGTTCTGCAAAGTAATTGGCTTTGAACGTAATGATACGTTCAAGTCCACCTGGGGCATAGAGCGACGGAAGATAATAGACGATTCTCATGCTATCAACTTATTTTTGCGATTATTTGTTTGTTATATTCTTCTCCCGCGTCAGCTACCAGATTTCCATTAGGAACTTCGTTCACATATTTGCGTTCAAGTTTCACTTTGCGTCGCGCGCCCATACGCCACCATTCATATTCTATGTCCACGTGCCCGATGTCGATAGCTTGGTATCCCGCTTTGAACAAATCGTAGGCCAATACTGTGGCTGTGGGGCCCAATGCGATCAGGAAGAGCACGTTTTTGTTTTGTTTGCATGCTTCTGCCCGGATGCGATTTATAGAGTTGAAAGCATTACAGGGCGGGCATAAAATCCGGTGGATGCTCTGTGTATTGTCAAAGAGGTCGTTGCCCACCCCTAAACGGCTTTTTTCGCCTTCGATAAATATGATGTCTCTGCCTTCCCAAATGCCTTTCATGTCATGGAACCATTTCCCGCATTCTCTTTTCGATTTAAAATCCATATAAGGACGTGTGACAAATGTATTATAATAGGTTCGTCCGGGAAGTAATAGCCGGTCCCACCACGAGCCGTAGATAAAGAAGTGAGTGCGCCAGAAGCGTCGCGCTTTCCGGTTGTAGCGTTCCAAATGCTGAAAAACATCGGATATGCATACTAAATGTTTATCATTATCGCTGGTTAACACCTCTTTGAGCCGCTGGGCCAGTTGGGGATTACCTTCTTGGAAACCAATTCTTTTGTGGGCGTTGGTCAATAACATTTCTCCGTCACCAAAGCGGCTCACGGAGCATCGGTCTTGTATTATTTTCCGGATCGTTTCATCTATTGATGCTACTTGAGGGATAATCTTTTGCCGTCTGCGGAGAACTATATACCAAAAGTTATACCACTCCACCGTACTGCCATATTTCAATTTATAACGTATCTGTGTTATAAGCTGTGTTATATTCATGATAGTAGTTTTTTAAAGAGTTCATCCCATTGTTGCATGATCGTATCCAGATGAAATTTTCGTATGCTTTGCTGTGCCTGTTGTCCCATCTGCTGTCGTTGACCTTCATGTTCTATCAGGTAGATGATTTTCTCGGCCAGGGAATTGATGTTGCCGTTTTCGGCCAATAAGCCGTCTTTTCCGTCTGTAATGATGTCGCGTGGACCACAGGGACATGTAAAAGATACCGGTGGTACCCCGCATGCCATTGCTTCGCCGATTACCATTGGCATTCCTTCATAACGTGATGAAAGTATGAAAATAGAACTTCGGCACATTTCTGTTGCTATGTCATTGGTAATGCCGTTCAGATGGCATGTTTTTTCTATATCCAGTTTCCGGGCTTGTTCTTGATAAGCAGCTCGGTCACCTGCACCAAATATCTCCAGTTCCCAGTCCGGATGTTTACGGCTGACGATCTGCCATGCAGGCAACAGTAAGTCGATTCCTTTTTGGTAAGTGTATCGTCCGACGGTAATAGCCCGGTGTGTGGTCCCTTCGGCTGTATGCTCTACTTTGAAAGAAGCAGGATTGTATATGCAAATGACATTGTCCAGTTCCGGCCACATCTCTTTATCTTCATTGGTCAACACGACAAAACGGTCCAGCTTACGCAGTTTATTAATCAGTTGCCCGATCCATAATTCTGATAATTTCCGGCGGACAAAGCTTGGAAGGAACTTCTGGTGTTCCAGGCTGCGGTAATTATGCCGGCTGAAGTGGAATTCGCCGATTTTCAGGCTGCCGTCTTTGATGGAAGTTAAGAAATTAATCTCTCGCCGCAAAACGGATATTGCAATATCCGGACGGATTTGCATCAATGCCTCAGTCAACCGTTTCTTATAGATTCTTTGCAGTTGGCTGTATTTCCACAATCGCTGCCACAAATGCTTAGTAACTGTGTGCATGCGGTCGAAATTGAGGTCCAGATGGATGATGTGGGCTTTTTCTGATAAAGGATAATAAGGAGGCAGTTCTTTTTCCTCAGTCAGGATGACGTATACATCATATCCCAAAACGTCGGCCAGATAGTTTATTTTTAATGTAAGTACCCTCTCCATGCCACTTGCGGCATAGAGTCCGGGGATACAGTAGGCTATTTTTATGGGTTGTTTCATAGTTCCTCGATTACATGTTTCATTTGCACTTCCCACGAAAGTTTATTCCGGATGGAGGCTCGTATGTCAGCCGGTCGGATCTCTTTTGCCGAATGGTAGAACCGGACCACTTGTCCGATGTCTACCGGAGACTCGTCTGCCGGTATCTTCAGGATGTAGGGCATCGATTCGAAGTCCGCATCTGTTTCTGAATAGATGAAAGGGATACCTCTGGCAGCGTACTCGCGATTTTTCAGTGACCGCAGGTCTGTGATTCCGCTTCGATGGCGCCCCAGGCTGCCTATTCCTATTTGACATTGGTCGAATACCCGGTTCAGAGGTTCTCCGAACAAGGGGCCATGGAAGATAACGTTTTGTTCTATTGCCCCTTCCTCCACCAGGGCGTGGTATTCGTCGACGACTGCCGGTACGCCCTGACCTACGATGTGTAGCTTGACATCTTCCCGATGCTCGTGCCGGAGGTAGTGTGTCAATCCCCGGATGACACGGTCGAATCCGTGCCACGGGTGTATGGTGGCTACGGCTATCAAGTGCAGTTCTCGGGTAGTGGCAGTGCTCTGTTTGAGGGGAATGAAGTCAAAATCGATTCCATTGGATATTTGTATCGTAGGGCGGCCGAAGATGGTTTTGTGGTCTGAGAAAGTGACAAACTTATCGATTTGCGTGGCCATTAATCCACGTAAGCACTTGTCTGCCATTAATACACGCCGATATGCCCATGGAAGACCTTTGTATTCCTGGTCATAGGGATAGGTGGGTATTTCCATGACAACTTTTACGCCGGCCCGCTTGAGGCGCCACAACATGCAGATCAAAAAAGGAGTTGTATTGTGGTCGCTTCTTACATAAACCAGTTGCATTCCGTTTGTCTTTACATAATGGACGATGCTGTTTAATTCGGTGCGTTTCAGAATCTTTCCCCGGATTCCGTTGCCATAATCCCGGAGGACATGGTTATTTATCATCCGCCGTTTGTGGTCGTGGGCGTCATCCAGCCAACAGGTATCTACTTCCAAGCCACACGCTTTGAGTGCCTTTATCTGGTAACGGATTTTCTTGCTGATCCCGTTTGCCTCTTCGAATCCGTGGAAGATAAGAAACAGTGCTTTCATTGTTTGTTTTGTTTTTAAGATGGGCTTTCACCCCCTGCTTTTACGTTTGTTCAGGATGCCTTTTGCCTTGCCGATGATGTCATATTCACCGGTCAACTGTATGTAGCACCCAAATATACAGAAAAATATAATGCTTTTTACAATCAGGGTCAGAAAAATGTTGCCTCCTTCTGTCAGCAGGCTGAGCGGATAGAGTACGGCTATCAGCAGCACACTGACCGCTAATGGTGATACAAGCTGAACCGCGAAATGCCGCAGGTTGCGGTGCAGTGTCACCCGGTACATCATCCAGTAGCATTGCACAAAGTTGACGGTAAACGTCAGTGTGATGCACGTGGCTACGGCTTGGAGTGTGCCTATCCGGAAAATGCCCAGCAGGATGCCCGCCACGTTGAGTACCGATGAAAACAGGCCGCACACAAACAGGCTTTTCGTATCGCCTGCCGCCTGAAAGATGGATCCGGAGGAGGAGAGGACGATCTGTATGCCTACTGACAGCGTGAGTATCCGGAATATAGGGATGGAGGGCATCCATTGGTCGCCGAACAGGATCAGGGTCACTTCGCCGGCCGTGAAGTACAGCAGCACGCTCAGCGGCAGTCCGATGAAGGCCAGAAAGCGGACAATGCGTTCGTAACCCGATGCCAGGCGTTCAAGGTCGTTCTGGTATTCGCTGAAGATGGGGTGCATCACCGGGGTGATCACCTGTGTGATGTTTTGTAACGGCAGCATCATCAGGCGGTACGATTTTTCATAATAACCCAGGGGAGACATTCCCATGTACTTGCCGATTAGTAGTTTGTCGAGGTTCCGGCTGAAGTAGTTGATGATGTTGAACAGGAACTGGTAGGCAGAGTAGGAGAATATCCGGCGCAACACGTCCAGCCCCAACGTAAGCCTCAGGCGCTGCGGATAGCGTCGTATGGAGACCACGAAAATCAGGATGCCCGACAGAATGGGCCCGATGACCAGCGCATACAATCCGGCTCCGCACAGAGCCGCCACGACGGCTGCCGCACCGGTGGCAATCTGTATGACGAAGCTTCGCAGGGCGATGAATTTGAATTCTTTGTTGCGGTAGAACAGTGCGTTGGGAACGATGGTGGCAGAGGCGAAAAACAGGTTGACGGCCAGCAGCTGGCACAGTGTCCGCAGTATTTCCCGGTCGTAGTAGGCGGCAATGGGCCACGAGGCAGCGGCGAAAAGCAGTGCCAGGCCGATGCCTGTCCAGATGGTGAAAGAAAAGAGTCCGGACAGGTTCTCCCGGGTCAATCCTTTGTGCTGGATGATGGCGGGTGACAGGCCTACGTCGGTGAACAGGTTGAAAAAGGCAATGATCACCGTGGCTATGGCCATCACGCCGAAGTCGTCCGGCGAAATCAGGCGTGCCAATACGCCCGCGACGACGAGTGACACCCCTATGCCGCTGTATTTGGCAAGGGCGGTATAGAATACTCCGGAGAAAAGTTGATGTTTGATAGACGTCATTCTTATGGTGTTTTTGAGTTTGGTTCACCACAGAGGACACAGGGTTTTAATCTTTTATTTATCAAGAAAATTAAGAGAAAGATATTCTCTGTGTCCTCAGTGTCCTCCGTGGTGAAATGGATTCATAACTTTTGTTTTTTTAGCATCAGCACCATCAGTGTCCGTGTGCTGACGTATCGTTTGTAATGCCGCAGGCAGAGCAGGCATAGCTTGAGGCGCTGTCGTAAAGGTAATGTATGGGCTTGCCATACGGCAGCATCGAGCATCTGTCGCAAGAAAAGGGATATGATGTAATGGCATTCTTTGGGATAAGTTGGGATTTTATTCAATAGTTCGTTGGTTACGGTAAAGTATCCCTCCATGTTTTTCCATGTAAATTTTCGGGTCATGATAGAGTCTGTTCTGACACGGCGGTGAAAAAACGCACGGCAGATGAATCCTATGCGTGAAGCATGCAGATAGGCTTGTGCCATGAAAAGTTGATCTTCATGCAATATTCCGGGATAGAATGAAAGCTTTTCAGTGCTGATAAATTCCCGTCGGAATAAGTTGAGGCAGACTGATGACTTAAACTTGTAGGTTTCTAATTGTTGTTTCAATATATCTGTGCCTTTATATGTTTTTTCAGATAGTCCTGAGGTTCTTTTATAATCGAAAGGCTTATTGCCTGTATTGGCTTCACCGCTAAAGGTTTCCGCATCAAAAAAGACGAAGTCGAGAGCCTCTGCTATACATTTGTTATAGCAAAGCTCAAGTGCGTCCGGCTCTAAGAGGTCATCACTATCCATGAAATAAATATATTCTCCGACAGCATATTTGAGGCCTTCGTTGCGTGTGACAGACAATCCTTGATTCGTTTGTCCGTATACCTGGATACGGCTGTCTGTGGCAGCTATCTTGTCTATAACTTCCCGGCTTCCGTCAGTCGACCCATCGTCTATCACGATTATTTCCAAGTCCGTCAATGTCTGCCGGCAAATGCTTTCAAGTGCTTCCTGCACGTAGTTGCAGGTGTTATATACAGGGATAATGACACTCACCTTGGGGTGCCCGTTAGGTTGTTCCATGTTGTTTGTATGAGGTACGGTTCAATAGAGCAAAGATACACAAAAAGATTTAAATAAAGTCTTTTTCTCCTTCAGGAAAAAGGTGAGGCCTGCATGATGATTTCGTTCAGTATCTCCCGGCAACTGATTTTCACTTCCGAGTTTTCTTCTATGAAAGCAATGTAGTAAGCGATGATGTCTGCCAGTTTTTCAGTCGACATGTTTTTGCCGTGCTCCAGTTTGCTTAGCAAGCTGCGGCTTATTTCCATCATTTCGGAGGCCTGTGTGGTAGATAAATTCGCTTTTTTTCGTAAGCTCGCCAATAGTTCCGGGACAGTCTGGTGCGATTTATGATGCTGAGTCCTGGATTTGTTTCGTGAGCAGTGAGATCAGATAATAGTGAAAAATCGTCCTCCGATCGCAAATTCTGCTGATATATTTTAATATATCTTTTTTGTTTATTATTTATTTATGTGCAGGTTTTCATGTTGGCCGGTTTCGATGTTTTCTTTATAAACTGTTGACTGAAAGAGTATTGCGGGCGCGGAAGTATGTTGGTCTCCGTGTTGGTGTTTTGCAGGTTCTGAATGGTGGAAATGGAGGGTTTAAAAGGGAGTAAAAGAGGCTCTGTTTAACCTTGGTAGAGGGTGTGTTTCATCAAGAGGACGCTGTGCTCTTTTGCACCGAAGTGCACCAATCTGCACCACTTTTTTGTATTCTCTACTTCCAATGCTTAGCTTTGTCCAGTCGTTCCCCGAAAGGAAGGCATACTCTCAACTTTTTAAAATGAAATCTTATGAACATATTGACCGAAACTGTTTTGATTAAAAGATGGATCTTGATTCTCAAATCGATGATTGCGTCTCTTGCACCAACGATGAGCGTTTTTGAACAAGGAACGGTGAACGAGGAACAGAAGGAACTGCAAAACTCAGTGATAATTTACTACAGAGGCTCACAGAGTTTCGCAGAGGATGATTTATCACAGAAGTTCATAGGGTTCCAGTCTCTCGTTTATGGGTATCCAAAAGAAAATAAATCCTCTGTATTCATCTGTGAAATCTGTGGCGAACTGAAACTTCGTGAAACTCAGTGTCACGAAGTGGTGATTTATCACTCACCCATGTTCGGTATGTATGAATTTCTTGTTAGCTTCTTTGAGCCGGAGCAGGTTAGCGATGGTTCCTAGTGCCAGCGAGGGTACTTGCATCAGTGCCTTCAGCAGTCTACCGTTGAGCAGACGGGCGGGGACGGGAATGAACATGGCTGCCACCTGTGCTGCCGACAATACCCACCATTTGGGTGCCGCCTGCCAGCTCACTAATGTGGCGAGCAGTGTCAGCCCGAAAACGGCCGCCAGTTGTACCAGGCGTGGGGGGAGCATCCATTGGACAATTTTATTGGTCAAATCCGGTTCCGGCCACCATCGCCACCATCCCGCATCCTCCTTGACGTCTCTTACGAAGCGCAACGCCCTGAGCAGAATGCTGAATTGTGCTGCCATCCAGCGCCGGCGCTGATTCTTGATGTTCTCTTTCTTTTGCGTCTTCTCGTCGTAGACGGGCAGGTGATCCAAGTAGACGGTATGCATTTCGTACTCAATCAGCAGAAGCTCCAGCTCCTTATCTTCGCCCGCCGTTCTGAGTTGATCCACAGCCTCGTAATACCAGGAATACTGGAAAGCCATACCCGAACCCGCCAAGCCGGCGGACAATCCGAGGACATTGTGCCCTTTCCTGAAAAATCCGTTGTTGATTTCCTCGCTTACCCCGTCCAGCAGGGCGATGTCCGTATTTAGGTTTTTGCCTACGCGGTGGGCTTGCATCGACTTCACTCCGGCAGAGTAGGCACGGTTTACTTCGGAAAGGAAACCGGGGACGGTTACGTTGTCGGCATCCATTACCACGGCGATGTCATACATGTAAGCCAGCCGGTAGTCGCTTAGCCCGCTTGCCTTTCCGTCCTCCTGGATGGTACGGATGGCCAGCAGGAGAGCTTTGGCCTTGGAACTGTCTTCGTAGGTGGTCGTCAGTAGACGGATGGGGAGCTGCCGAAGGGCTTCGTTGGTGGAGTCTTGCATGTGGTCGGAGATGACGTATACATCGTACATCTCTTTGGGGTAGTCCTGCTCAAGGAAAGAGCGTACGGAGTCGATGATGACTTTGTCTTCCTTGTAAGCAGGGAAGAATACGGCGATGCGGTGTAACTTGTCTGCTTCCGGATAGATGGGGGAACGATAGAATTTGGAAGCGATGGCATACACCAGCAGATAGCTGACGCAGAGCGCCAGAGGAATGAATAAAATCCAGTCGATCAAGGTTAGTATCATAAGTCTGATATTGGGTTATTGTTTAAACATTTATACGGACGATTCAGCACAGTGCCCAGAAATCCTTCACTCCGCACCAGACGGCTCCTGCTAACCTGGGCTGTCCTTTCAGGGCGAAGCGCAGGCTGTCTTTGGGAGCTACTACCAGCATTTGGTAAACGATGGACAGGCAACGTTTCATTCCCGACAGGTTGCGCCAGGCGTAAAGCATTCGGTTTCGCATCATATAAAAAGCGCGAAGGGGACTCTGCCTGCCGGTGCTTTGGCTCTCTTTATGGAAAACGGTGCAGCGCGGTTCGTACCAAAGCTGATAGCCGGCGCGCGTCATGCTGGTACACCAGTCCAGTTCTTCATAATAGAGGAAATAAATCTCCGGCATCAGTCCGGCTTTCCAGATGACCTCCCGTTTCAGCATCAGTGCGGCTCCATGAAGGTAGGCGCTGGGGCGGGGCGTGCTGAAAGTAGCATCGTCCGGACATCCCATACCCAAAGCCTTGTTGCGCATCGTATAGGGGCTCAACTTGGTGTATCCGGCAAACTGGATGTTTTGCGGTGGGAAGGCGAAGCGGATCTTAGGTGATACGGCCCCGATGCGGGGGCTGCTCTCCAACCGTTCGATCAAGGCCGGTAGCCCGTCTTCGACCAGGTAAGTGTCATTGTTGATCAGGAACAGGTATTGTCCTTGCGCTATCTGTATCCCGAGGTTGTTGCCTCCCGCGAATCCGAGGTTCTTCTCGCTGCGGAGGGTACGCACAAAGGGGTATCGTTCCTGTATCATCCGGGCTTCGTCTTGCCGGGATGCGTTGTCCACCACAATGATTTCGTAACTGACGGAATGTACGGTAGCGCGTAGCGACTCTATCAGCTCACAAGTGTCATTCAAGCCGTTGTAGCAGATGGTGATAAAAGAGATGACAGGAGGTGTTTGTTTCATTTATGTAACGGTTTTGAGTTCACCACAGATTACACGGATTCTCACAGATTAATAATTTATTTTACTGCGAGTTAAATTAAAATATCTGTGTTAATCTGTGTAATCTGTGGTGAATCGTATTCATTTCTATTTTAATTATTAATAAAATTCTTCTTGCTCTGTCTTATTTTTCTTCTTTTTCAGTTCCTCTTCTTCTTTCTGCATCACGGGATCGATATAAGGACCCGCTATGCAAAGGGCGAAACCGGTATAAACGATAATGGAGTTGGGATATTGCATCACATCATTTACATAGGCGGCAACGAAGAAACCGGCAGCCATACAAAGCCAGGCGGCCAACAAGCCTCTCAAGCGCTTGTTCATCACCTTAAACATCAATAGCCAGGAACACCAGGCAAAGAGTACTCCATGAACAAGCAGATAGAGCACCAGTCCTATGATACCCGTTTCTACCCATACGCTCACCAACCACGAATCGGGCGGGTAGTGCATCAGTTCTCGGGGCTGAAAACGTGCTCCTTTCGACAGGCCGAGCCCGTAACCGATGGGTCTTACTGCCATCAATGCTTTCATGTTGTTCTTATTCTCAACCCTTACTTGATAGGAGGCGTCCTTATTGGGACGGAAAGCAGAGCGCATCTTGCGTACATACTGGTTGCTGTCTCCGATATTAGTGAAGTAAAAAAATGAAAAGACGGCAAACAGTGAAACGACTCCAAGCACAAATCCTTTCCAGTTTTTAGAGATTAAAACATACAGCAGGATTCCTCCCAACGGTACGCCTACGGCTGCCCGGGTACCCGAGATGCCAATGCAATAAAGAGCGCAAAGGGTGATGACACCGAAGTATATCTTCATCCACTTTTTACGGACGAAGAAGGCGGACAGGCCGAATGTGGTGGCGGCCATGGCTGCGTGGACTCCATAGTTGGCTGCATCGGAAAAGCAGGAAAAATAGCGGATGCCGGACCAGATGATATGGGTGCGATATCCGCCCAATACGTAAAGAAAATAGAGTTCCCGTTCGTTGAAGCCGTGATTTTTTTGCCAGTAACCTTTCAGGGTGGCTATTAAAACGAAAACAGACCAAATCAGCAGCAGAGCTTCTATCCCTTTATAGTTACGGATGGTCAGAGGCACCAGGAAAGCGCAAAGCAACGGATAGAAAAAGTATTGGGTGATAGCTATGTTCCAGGCTTCCTGCACGTGATTGGAATTGCCTACTTCGAACAGGCAATAGAGCCCCCATATCAGGATAAGTCCTGCCATTAAGTTTCTTCCCCGTTTCCAGTCTGTACTCCGGCTGCTGCATCTGCCTAAAGCAATCACACCCAATACGGTAACTATCGGAAGAGTGACCAGACCCATTTTGACAGACATGAACATCCCCATCAACATCAGTATCAACTGAGAGGCAAACAAAAGATAAAAAACGGGCTCGGATGTATCCGGATCCCGTTCTTTATAGATTTCTTCATCATTCATCATCATCGTCATCCTGGAGATTGTCTTTGGAGGTTTTCTTGCTGTGGAGGCGGTATAGAGACCTTTCTGTCAGTGCGAGTTGAGAGATCCGATACATCTGTTTGCGCATCCAGGTATATGGCGGAAGCATACCGGTGTAAGTCTCTACTTCGTACTTCGGCGCGCGGTTGAGGTAGAAATAAGGAGGCTTTCCTATCTGTAACCTGAGCTTTTGGAGTAATACCTTGTCAGTCGCTTTCCAACCAAGAATAGCCGAAGCAACCAATAAGTTCAATTGAGCTTCTTGTAACAAGGGTGTCGGTATGTTTATTTGCTTCAGATTGCGGTATTCCACAATCACGATTTCTTCGGACTGAGGCGTATAGATCTCTTTCAGACTTTGGGATAATATGAAGCCGGGTGAACCGGAGTCGAAATCAACCCCATCGGTCAGCAGTCGTACTTTCAGGCCAAGCGATTCCCAATAGTTCTTAAGGCGTTCTGCCAAATAGGACTTGCCGCTGCCTTCTTCGGTACTGAGAAGATTGAGAATAAAAGGAAGCCCTTCTGCTCGTCCGGTAAAGAAACGTTGAATAGCGGTGCCCATATAACGGGTGGCCATATCCTCACATTGTTTATTGACGGGGCCGGGCTTCATGGGAGCAGGATAGGAGCCCAGTACAATGCCGCCTGTCAACTTGCGCGTACGGGTTGTGTCACGCAGGGTGCGGTCAATCAGTTCTATCAACAGGAATACTGCTACTAAAAAGAAGAAGGTGCCAGCACATGCCATCGCTACAATTTTCCGGCGTCCTACAGATTCTTGATTGATCGGATAGGCAGGCGGATTGAGCACTTTCAGGATGGCGGCTGTCATCTCCAGATTCTTTTTGCGCAATAGGGCATCGTTATAGCTCTTTAAATTGGTCAGGTAGCTCTGTTCAGTAAAGTTGATGATGCGTTCTTTGCGCTTAATGGTGGTGCCCACCGGAGCAAAGTGAGTGTATTTTGCATTCAGGTCATTACGGCTTTTTTGTACGATTTTCAGTTCGGCCTTTGCTTTCTCAAAAAGCAGTAGTTGGTCGAGCCACTGTTCCACGATGGTGTTTCGGGCAACTCCTTCTTTGGAATGTTGTCCGTTCACGTATCGGCTGGCAATGCTTGACAATTCTTTCCGATTCTGCGCTAAGCGGTCTTTGTAGGCTTGGAGCTTGGTTCCGGTACTGTCATTTGGCGATGAAATTGTTTCCATCTCAGTGATTTTTCCGGTTAAATTGCTCGTCTGTTTTAGTTTATCCACTAACTGCACGTTATGGATCAGTAACTTGGAGTTTGCATCCATCTGTCTCTCGAGTTCCATAAGCATCGCTTTCGAACTGTTGTAAGCAAACTCGACATCTTGTTCGCGCAATTCAAATTCTTTATTGATGGCAGCTATCTCTTTGGTCTCGTCATAATAATTGATAATCCGGTTGTCCACGTTATATTGAGTCAGATTATCTTCCTGTCCGGCAAGTTCTTTGCCGATGCGTTTCAATTCAGCTTCAAAGTATTCAATCACTTTATCGGTGCCTCCGTAACGGAGTGCCTGATATTCGTTGACAAATTCCTTCATCAGGATGTCAATCGTATTATAGGCAATGCCCGGATCACCGGACTGATAGCTGGTCTTGATTAAATCACTGTTTCCCTTACGTTCTACTTTGATCTTCTTCAGGGCTTGAAAGCTGTAAAATACATGCTGAAAATAAAACAATCCGTAAATGTAATTTTCTTTGTCCGGACGTTCATATTTCATGAAGTTCTCCATGGTCTTGTCTTCGCTGTTCCGATCGATCAAGGCAACCAGCGCTTTACCATCCTTGCTGTTCTTCATGTGATTGTAAGTATAATTATAGCTGGAGGCGGTGATTCCTTCGTTGTCTTTATCCGGCCTCCCTTTTACCAGGACGCGTGAGAAAAGACGCAGGGAGACACGCTTCAGGGTACTTTCCGATTGCAGGATATTGACCAGGTTGTCCATTGAGTTTTGAGCCAACGCCCAGTCTACTTTAGTCTCTTCTTCAATGCCATAGCCCGAAACGACACCTGTATAAAGAGTGGATTCCACATTGTAGCCTCCTTGCATACGTCCTATACGGAAATATACAAAAGCGGTAATAAGGGCGGTACCCAACAGAATCCACCATTTCACGCGATAGAGGGAGCGGAGCAGATAAAATACATAGTCCATAATGTATGATTGTTTATTTTCTTAAAATAGGTGTACGGGTGATGACTTCCAGAATCATTAGGCTCTTGATTACTTCAAACTTACTTTTTTCGAAAGCTTCTAATGCAGCGGATTGTCTTTGCTTCTCGACAGATAAATTTCCTGTGTCAATGATGTTGTTTACGAAATTCTTCTCGGCCACATCATACTGCATAGTTGCTAACTCCAAAGCTTCAGCACGCAGTTTTAATACATTGAGCTGAGAGGTTGCAGTTGCATACATCTCGATGATTTCCCGCTTCATCTCTTCAAACTTTACTTCCCGTTCCAAGGCAGCAGCTTTTACATTCAGTTTTTGGCGTTTAACGCGAGGAGACAGATCGAATAATTCGTCAAAGGGGATGTTGATAGCGCCACCTATCGTATACATGGTTTGTTTGGATGTATTGTAGTTGTACATGATGGGCGTAGATACATCAGTAAAGGTATTATCCATACCTACTTTTCCCCATTGATAAGTACCCCGGGCACTGAAGAACTTCAGGAACGCGCGTCTTTCCTTGGCCAGCAGTTTGCGCTCTATCTGCTCTTTTACACCGGCCAGTTCATAGATCGGTCCTCCTTTGGCATTTTCGAACAGAAGGTCGAGTGGGGGGAGGGAAATATTAGTATAGTCTTCCGTAGTCAGTTTAGAGTAATCGCTGGTTTCCTGCGCATATACAAGAGAAGCTGCACCAAATAAGAGTAGGGGTATACTAATGAATATGAATAGGGCTCTTTTCATAAACGGGTATATTTATTTGTATATATTGTCTGTATGCTTGTGAAATCTGTGCAAATATAAGACAAATCTGCAACTAATGCCCTAAATATACCCCTTTTTTTTATAAATATAGCATTGAATTTGAATATAATTTATTTAAAATGCCTCGGTCATGTTGAAATAGAACAGGTTTTGTTTGTTCACCATGTTGCGTCCCAGGTCGAGACGGACGTTCATACGGGGCTGTACTTCTATGCGGAGACCCACGCCCATGTTGGGCAGAACACCCTCTATTTTTCCCGGATTGGGACCCATAAATCCGCATCCGGCCCAAGCCACATAGCCTACATGGCTGAGCATGCGTTTCACCCAGTTGCCCTTGTCCGTATTGATCATCTGGCGATATTCGGCCATGACGACGTGTGACGATTTATCGCGGTATTGCCCCATATAATATCCCCGAAGGTCGAACGGAGTGCCGCTTAGCGCGTATTTATTGAGCGGAACGTCGCCAAATACGTTTTTACTTTGGGCGGTCCATGCAAGTACACCGCGTTTGCGCAACGTTTTGTACTGGCGGTAGTCTATCTCCAAACGGTAGAAGTTGTTGTCGCTTCCCAGGAATTTTTGGTACATCATGCCTCGGAAGTCGAGATACATGCCGCGATAGGCATTGGCGGGTACGTCGCGTGTATCATAAGTCAGCAGGAAACCGACACCTGAACTGAAGTTCTTGTAGCCTTTCTCTGTGCCGCCGGCCGCTTTATAAGAGGGTTGGTCGACAAGGTATTTGGCCGGATCGTACATGTGGTCATAATTGAGGTCGACTTGCGGACCGGCAAAGAAGTTGCTTTCGCCCAGACGGAACAGGAACCAGGGGTTGATCTGCAATCCACTGTAACGATACTGGCTGGTGGTGTCGCTGCGCACATAATCCTTATTGGTACTGTAACCGATGCCGTAAAAGTTTTCCTGTGTGTTTTTATAACTGAACTGTCCGAAAATACGGAAACGGTCGCCCTTAAAGAAAAGTTGCGGCTTGGAGAACAGGTTGAGTCCGCCATTGAACATCAGGGCAATGGCTACGGGCACTACAGAGCGCTGCTGGGTGGTGTCGCTGGGATTCATCCGGAAGGTCATCAACCCGCTGCCGCCAATCAGCAGACCGAAATCGGGAGTGTAGCTGGGACCTCCGAGAATATTGTAGTGGAGGTTACGGCGGGCCACCCGCTGACGTCGTAGTTCGCGCTTGGATAGGGCGGGAATGCTGTCTTGCTTTGTCGTGTCAGTGCTGAGCGTAGTGCCTTCTTCTTGAGCCACAGTGAATGTGGCGGGCATGATCGCCATCAATATACCTATTATATATTTTTTCATTGCTTTGTACGAATATGGGTGCAAAGGAAACTATTTTATTTGGATTAGTTTTCATTCGAATAGATAATAAATCTAAATACTGTGACAAAAAATCCGGAAAAGGATGCTATTTTTGCAAAGAAAAAGGAGAAGGCTCCTTTATTAACCAAATTACTTTACCACATGAATAAACGAATATTATCTGTTTTTGTTCTGAGTGCCGCATTCTTAAGTGTGTATGCACAGCAGGACAAGGGAGGTATCAGCTCTGAAATGCTGAACCGGATTAAACAAAACTACCAGGGCACGACAACCGACAAGGCCATCCGTAACGCGATCGGTAACAACGATATCCGTAAGCTTGCTCTGAATCAGGACAACCTGAAGGGAATGGATACCCATTTTTCTATTAAAGTAGACTCAAAAGGAATTACAGACCAGAAATCGTCCGGTCGTTGCTGGCTGTTCACCGGCCTGAATGTGATGCGCGCCAAAGCCATCGCCCGGTACGGACTCGGATCGTTTGAGTTTTCTCAGAATTACAACTTCTTCTGGGATCAACTGGAGAAAGCGAATCTTTTCCTGCAAGGTGTCATCGACACCCGTGAGAAGCCGATGGACGACAAAATGGTGGAGTGGCTGTTCCGTAATCCGCTGAGTGACGGAGGTACGTTTACAGGTGTAGCCGACATCGTTTCTAAATATGGTCTGGTGCCCAAAGAGGTGATGCCTGAGACGAACAGCAGCGAGAATACATCACGCATGGCTGGGCTGATTGCTGAAAAATTGCGTGAATTTGGTCTGCAACTGCGTGATCAGGCTGCAAAGGGAGACAAACTGCCTGCGCTTGAAAACAGTAAAACGGAAATGCTGGGCACCGTATACCGCATGCTGGTGCTGAATCTGGGGGTTCCTCCTACGGAGTTTACCTGGACGCGTAAAGATGAAAAAGGGAATCCGGTGGAGACTGCACAATACACACCGATGTCGTTCCTCGAAAAATACGGCGACAAGAATCTGCTGGACAATTACGTGATGCTGATGAACGATCCGAGCCGTGAATATTATAAGTGTTATGAAATCGACTTTGACCGTCACCGTTATGACGGACGTAACTGGACGTATGTTAACCTGCCGGCCGATGAAATCAAGGAGATGGCCATCGCTTCGCTGAAGGATAGTACGATGATGTATTTTTCGTGTGATGTAGGTAAATTCTTGAACTCGGAACGCGGGTTGCTGGATGTGAACAACTATGACTATGCTTCGTTGATGGGTACCACTTTCGGTATGGATAAGAAACAGCGTGTGCAGACATTTGCCAGTGGATCGAGCCATGCCATGACTCTGATGGCGGTAGACATTAAGGATGGCAAACCGGTGAAATGGATGGTGGAAAACAGTTGGGGAGCTGCCAATGGCTATCAGGGACACTTGATTATGACGGATCAGTGGTTCAACGAATATATGTTCCGCCTGGTGGTAGAAAAGAAATTCGCAACTCCCAAAGTGTTGGAAGTTCTGAAGCAGAAACCTGTTCGTTTGCCTGCCTGGGACCCGATGTTTGCTCCGGAAGAGTGAAATGAACGCTGACCGATGAACTCTGAATGATAAACGGTCAACAGGTTTGTGCCATAAGGTAGGTATTGCCTTCATTCTCCCCCGGTTTATAAGGGGAGCGTCCTTTGGGGGGAGAGGAGATTGAATACATATCTTTATATATCGATTGAAGGGTTCCAAACGATCGACGCTAAATAAAAAAGAGTGTAGCTGTCCTCCGCGGATGGCTACACCCTTTTGCTGTTGGGGCTACGCCCTTTCATCCATAGGGCTACACCCTTTTGCAACTAAGGCTACACCCTTCTTTCCGGATGGCTATGTCCCCCCATAATTTATACTTTCCGACATCCCCTGTTCGTCGTCAATAATTCATTCAGCATAGCCTGTTCCTCGTTCTTTGTTGACCGTTCATCAGTGATAATTTTAGCCTTTTTAGTGTCTTTGTGATCGTTAACGATGCTAATTAAAGAAATATCTCCTTAATTCCTTTCACATTTCCTCTTTATTCACATTATTATTTATTACTTTTGCGGGCAAATTATGAAACCATTATTTTATATAATCACATGGCAAATGTAATAAAGTTACGTAAAGGCCTTGACATCAACCTGAAAGGAAAAGCTGCTGAAGAGCTCTCAACGGTGAAAGAACCGGGATTCTACGCACTCGTACCCGATGATTTCCCAGGAGTGACTCCGAAGGTGGTGGTGAAAGAACAGGAATATGTGATGGCCGGGGGACCCTTGTTTATCGACAAGAACCATCCTGAAGTTAAATTTGTTTCGCCCGTTAGCGGCGTTGTAACAAGCGTGGAGCGCGGTGCACGCCGTAAGGTGCTGAACATCGTGGTTGAAGCCGCTGCTGAGCAGGATTACGAAGAATTCGGCAAGAAGGACGTATCCAAACTCGACGGTGAGGCTGTGAAAGCTGCACTCTTGGAAGCTGGTATGTTTGCATTTATGAGACAGCGTCCGTATGACGTGATTGCCGATCCGACAGTCGCTCCGCGGGCTATTTTCATTTCTGCTTTCGACAGCAACCCGCTGGCACCCGATTTTGAGTTCGCTCTGAAAGGGGAAGAAGCTAATTTCCAGACTGGACTGGATGCCCTGGCTAAGATCGCCAAGACGTATCTCGGTATTAGCAGCAAACAAAAAACGACAGCCTTGACACAGGCTAAAAATGTCACGGTAACCGTATTTGACGGACCGAACCCTGCCGGAAATGTAGGGGTGCAAATCAATCATGTAGCTCCTGTGGTGAAAGGTGAAACCGTGTGGACCATCGGCGCAGAAGCTGTGATCTTCATCGGACGTCTGTTCAATTCCGGACGGGTGGATCTGACACGCACTGTAGCCGTTACAGGCTCTGAAGTCCTGAAACCGGCTTATTGCAAACTGAAAGTAGGTGCATTGTTGACCAATGTGTTTGCCGGAAACGTGACAAAAGGTAAGGAGTTGCGTTACATCAGCGGTAATGTGCTGACAGGCAAGCAGGTGAAACCAAACGGATTCCTCGGTGCTTTCGACAGTCAGTTGACCGTGATTCCCGAAGGCGACGACATCCACGAAATGTTGGGATGGATTATGCCACGTTTCAATCAGTTCAGCGTGAACCGTTCGTATTTCAGCTGGTTGATGGGGAATAAGAAAGAGTATGTGCTCGATGCCCGTATCAAGGGAGGCGAACGCCACATGATTATGTCCGGCGAATACGACAAAGTGTTCCCGATGGACATTCTGCCTGAATTCCTGATTAAAGCAATCATTGCCGGAGACATCGATCGCATGGAAGCTCTGGGTATCTACGAAGTAGCGCCCGAGGACTTTGCTTTGTGTGAGTTTGTCGACTCTTCGAAACTGGAATTGCAACGCATCGTTCGTGCCGGACTCGATATGCTTCGTGCTGAAATGATGTAATTCATAACACATAATTTATATAATTCATAATTAATGAAAGCGTTAAGAAATTATCTCGATAAGATAAAGCCGAACTTTGAAGAGGGCGGCAAACTCCACGCGTTTCGTTCGGTGTTCGACGGTTTCGAAACATTCTTGTTCGTGCCAAACACCACTTCGAAATCGGGAGCGCACATCCACGACTCGATTGATAGCAAACGTATCATGTCGATTGTGGTTATTTCGTTGATACCGGCTTTACTGTTCGGTATGTACAACGTAGGTTACCAGCATTTCACTCACACCGGAGCTCAGGGTGGTTTCATCGAAATGTTCATTTACGGTTTCCTGGCCATACTGCCTAAGATTATCGTATCTTATGTAGTGGGTCTGGGCATCGAGTTTGTCGTAGCACAGTGGAAGAAAGAAGAAATTCAGGAAGGTTTCCTCGTTTCGGGTATCCTGATTCCGATGATCGTACCGGTGGACTGTCCGTTGTGGATTCTGGCGATAGCTACTGCATTTGCTGTTATCTTCGCCAAAGAAGTATTCGGCGGTACAGGTATGAACGTGTTCAATGTTGCGCTCGTTACCCGTGCTTTCCTGTTCTTCGCATATCCTACCAAGATGTCGGGTGATGCCGTTTGGGTGGCACAAGACAGTATCTTCGGACTGGGTAATACGGTAGACGGACTGACAGCGGCCACTTCGTTGGGTGTAGCATCTACTGCTACCGATCCGAACGGGTTCCCGGCTTTCTCCTGGGACATGGTGACCGGTCTGATTCCGGGTTCTATCGGTGAAACCAGTGTGATTGCTATTCTGATTGGTGCTGCTATCCTGTTGTGGACAGGTATCGCAAGCTGGAAAACGATGCTTTCCGTATTCGTAGGTGGTGCTTTCATGGGCTGGATTTTCAATGCTGTAGGTCCGGACACTGCCATGGCTCACATGCCTTGGTACGAACACCTCGTGCTGGGTGGTTTCTGCTTCGGTGCCGTATTTATGGCTACCGACCCTGTGACTTCTGCACGTACGGAGACCGGTAAATATATCTTCGGATTCCTGATCGGTGCGATGGCCATCATCATTCGTGTGCTGAACCCCGGTTATCCCGAAGGTATGATGCTCGCTATCCTGCTGATGAACATCTTCGCTCCGCTGATTGACTACTGTGTGGTTCAGAGCAACATCAAACTGCGTGAAAAACGCGCTATTAAGTCTAACAATTAAACCGAACAAGAAAGATGAATACAAATAGTAATTCTTATACTATCATTTATGCTTCGGTAATGGTTGTTATCGTGGCATTCCTGCTCGCATTCGTCAGCTCTTCACTGAAAGCGATTCAGAACAAGAATCAGGAGCTGGATACGAAGAAGCAAATTCTGGCTGCTTTGAACATCAGAGATGTGAAGGACGCCGATGCTGAATATAATAAATATGTAAAGGGTGACATGCTGATGAACGTAGATGGCACTCTGACAGAAAATACGGATGGTTTCTCTATCAGCTACGAAAAAGAAGCAAAGGAAAACAATCGTTTGCACGTTTTCGTATGTGATGTAGACGGAGAGACCAAGTATGTGGTACCGGTTTATGGCGCCGGCCTTTGGGGCGCTATCTGGGGATATGTGGCTTTAAATGCTGATAAGGACACTGTTTATGGTGTTTATTTCTCGCATGCCAGCGAAACTCCGGGCTTGGGTGCCGAAATTGCGACAACCGCTTTCCAGGGTGAATTCTCGGGCAAGAAGGTGTTGAAAGACGGACAGGTTGCACTGGCTGTAGAGAAAAACGGAAAGGTGACAGACCCTGCTTATCAGGTAGACGGTATTTCGGGTGGTACAATCACTTCGAAAGGTGTGGATGCCATGATCAAAGCTTGTCTGAGCCAGTACGATAAATTTTTAACTAATAATTAAGGAGGAACGATAGAATATGAGCCAATTATTTTCTAAAAAGAATAAAGAAGTATTCGCTACTCCGCTGGGATTGAATAACCCGGTAACCGTGCAGGTGCTCGGTATCTGTTCGGCGCTGGCTGTAACGGCCAAACTGGAACCGGCTATCGTGATGGGTCTTTCGGTAACTGTGATTACGGCTTTCTCAAACGTCGTTATCTCTTTGCTGCGTAAGACGATTCCTAACCGTATCCGTATCATCGTACAGTTGGTGGTAGTAGCTGCGTTGGTAACTATAGTAAGTGAAGTGTTGAAGGCATTTGCATACGACGTAAGCGTACAGCTTTCGGTATATGTAGGTCTGATCATTACAAACTGTATCCTGATGGGACGTCTGGAAGCATTTGCCATGGCAAACGGCCCGTGGGAGTCATTCCTCGACGGTGTGGGTAATGGTCTGGGATATGCCAAGATTCTGATTATCGTGGCTTTCTTCCGCGAATTGCTCGGATCGGGCACATTGCTCAACTTCCGTATTATCCCCGAGTCATTCTACAAGATGGGCTATATCAACAATGGTTTGATGTTGATGCCGCCGATGGCACTGATCATCTGTGCTTGTATCATCTGGTATCAGCGCAGCCGTTGCAAAGAACTCCAGGAAAAGTAATACAACCTAAGAAAGTAAAAGAAAAATTATGGAACAATTATTAAGTTTATTCGTCCGCTCCATCTTTGTGGACAACATGATATTCGCCTTCTTCCTGGGTATGTGTTCATATCTGGCTGTGTCGAAGAATGTGAAAACTGCTGTAGGACTGGGTATCGCCGTAACTTTTGTTTTGATCGTTACGTTGCCGGTCAACTACTTGCTTCAGACAAAGGTGCTGGCTGCCAATGCTATCATTGAAGGTGTTGACCTCAGCTTCCTGAGTTTTATTCTCTTTATTGCCGTTATTGCCGGTATCGTGCAGTTGGTAGAAATGGTAGTGGAACGATTCAGTCCTTCGCTCTACGCTTCACTGGGTATCTTCCTGCCGCTGATCGCCGTTAACTGTGCCATCATGGGTGCTTCACTGTTCATGCAGCAGAGAATCACGATGGATCCGTCGAACCCGCAAGCCATCACCGGTGTAGGTAGTGCTGTGGTATACGCGCTCGGTTCCGGTATCGGTTGGTTACTGGCTATTGTTGGTCTGGCTGCTATCCGCGAAAAGATGGCCTACTCTGATGTTCCCGCTCCGCTGAAAGGTCTGGGCATTACGTTTATCACAGTAGGACTGATGGCTATGGCCTTTATGTGTTTCTCTGGATTGAAGTTATAACTAAAGTAAAAAGAATAAAACAATGACGTCTTTAATATTAGCAAGTATCGGAGTCTTCCTTGTGGTGATCATCCTGCTTGTCATTATACTGCTCGTTGCGAAGAGCTATCTTTCTCCTTCGGGCGAGGTTACGATTACGATGAATGGAGAGCAACAACTGAAAACATCTCAGGGTGGTACACTGCTGGGTACGTTGTCTGCCAACAATGTGTTCCTTTCATCGGCTTGTGGTGGTAAGGGTTCGTGCGGACAGTGCCGTTGCCAGGTGCTCGAAGGCGGTGGCGAGATTTTGCCTACCGAAACCGGTTTCTTCTCTCGTAAAGAACAGGCCGATCACTGGCGCCTCGGTTGCCAGGTAAAGGTGAAACAGGATATGTCTATCAAGATCGACGAGTCTATCCTGGGTGTGAAAGAGTGGGAGTGCGAGGTGATCTCGAACAAGAACGTGGCTACGTTTATCAAAGAGTTTATCGTGGCTCTGCCTCCGGGCGAACACATGGACTTCGTGCCGGGTTCGTATGCCCAGATCAAGATTCCTACCTTCTCGATGGATTATGATAAGGATATCGATAAGAGCCTGATTGGTGACGAATATCTTCCGGCATGGGAGAAATTCGGTCTGCTGGGCTTGAAGTGCCGCAATGACGAGCCGACTATCCGTGCTTACTCTATGGCCAACTATCCGGCTGAAGGTGACCGCATCATGCTGACTGTACGTATCGCTACTCCTCCTTTCAAACCGAAAGACCAGGGACCGGGCTTTATGGATGTGATGCCGGGTATCGCTTCTTCTTACATCTTCACGCTGAAGCCGGGTGACAAGGTGACCATGAGTGGCCCTTACGGTGACTTCCACCCGATCCTCGATTCGAAGAACGAAATGATGTGGATTGGTGGTGGTGCAGGTATGGCTCCGTTGCGTGCTCAGATTATGCACCTGACGAAGACACTGCATATCACTGACCGTACGATGAACTACTTCTACGGTGCCCGTGCACTGAACGAAGTATTCTATCTGGAAGACTTCCTGCAGATTGAAAAAGATTTCCCGAACTTCAAGTTCCACTTGGCACTCGACCGTCCGGACCCTGCAGCAGACGCAGCCGGCGTGAAGTATACAGCAGGTTTCGTACACAACGTGATTTACGAAACTTACTTGAAGAACCATGAAGCTCCGGAAGACATTGAATATTACATGTGTGGTCCTGGCCCGATGAGTAAGGCTGTTGAGAAGATGCTCGACGATCTTGGTGTTCCGGCTAAGAACCTGATGTTTGATAACTTCGGTGGATAATCCTTCGGGAATTATAATAAAGAAACTGCTTTCGGCTGTCCGGAAGCAGTTTTTTTTTATCTTTGTGTCATCGTTAAAATTGAAACAGCTATGAAAAACAGAGTTGTCAGTTCAGTTTGTTTCGTTCTATTGGGCGTGAACTTACTATCGTGTGGCGGAAGACAGAAAAGTGCAGCCGGAAACGGAGTACAGGTGCAGGACAGTGTCATTGCCCAAGCAATGGAGAAGGATATCGTTTCTTTAGCTCCACTGGAGACGGGCGAGGTCTTTCTGAAAGATCAGGATCCGTTTGGGGAAGTTGTCGAACTGAAGGGGCAGCAGATCGTTGAGCCCGATACTTTTATATTCAAGACGTCCGAAGACAGGATGTTACTCTGCTCGGACAGTATTTTGGTGCAGAAAAATTATAGGGCACCTTACTTTGTTTTCCATTATCCGGCCATGACCTACATAAAGACTGTAGGGGTAAAGGGTAACGGGCCGGATGAATTTCTTATACCGGAGGTGGTGCCTTCGGTTGATAAGGAAGCATTATGCTGTCTGTATGAAAGAAGTAATGGAAGGATATATCGGTTGGATAAGGAACTGAACCAAACGTATCTCTATACGTTATTTCCTACAGAAAAATGGGGAGTAAACGATTTGCAAGAGATTGGAAAGGATGAATTTGTTTATCAGTCAGGACGCTATATACGTACAATCAAGGTGGAGGGTGATTCATTGAAAGAAGAAAAACGCTATCCGTTGACATTGAGGTTCGCTCGAAAATCACCGGTTTTGGGATCTTTGGCTGCCAATCCGCAGAGAAATCGGATGGTTTATGCTTATAAATACTTCAAGATAGTGAAGTTCATGAATATGAAAGGTGATAGCGTCCGGACTCTGAACTTCCAGCAAAAAGGTTTTGATGATGAAACTTTAAACATTGCTGATGGATTGGATGCGAACGTAACGCATTATATGCAGGTGTCTCCGACGAGAGATTATGTGTATATTTCCTATTCGGGACGTACACCTTATGCAGTGGGCAGTGACAATGATAAAGGAAATCGCTATATGTACGTAGAGCAGTACGATTGGAATGGTAATCCGGTCCGAAAGTATAAGTTGGATAATTTCAGCATTTCTATGATGGTGGACGGACGGTTGAACCGCCTGATGCTGATTACTTATTATAATGATGACCCTTACTTTATATATCAATTAAAGGATTAAACAAGAGAAAGAAAAAACAATGAATGGATTGAAGGAGATACTCGATAGGTTGAAAATAGAACAGCTCAATCCGATGCAGGAAGCATCTATTGAGGCATTTAATAAAGGTGGCGAAGACCTGATATTGCTTTCGCCCACAGGTTCGGGCAAGACCCTTGCTTTCTTGTTACCGTTGGTCGGTAGTCTGAGGGCTGATGTGAAAGGAGTACAAGCTGTGGTGCTGGTGCCTTCGCGCGAGTTGGCGTTGCAGATAGAGCAGGTGTTCAAGGCGATGGGAACAGAGTTCAAGGCAATGAGTTGTTATGGCGGACGTCCGGCAATGGAAGAGCATCGGACGATGAAAGGAATGCAGCCGGCGGTTATCATCGGTACGCCCGGCCGTATGAACGACCATCTCTCTAAGCAGAACTTCGATGCAAGCACAGTGAGCCTGTTGGTGATCGATGAATTTGATAAATGCCTGGAGTTTGGTTTTCAGGAAGAGATGGCAACGGTTATCGGACAGTTGCCCGACTTGAAACGGCGTTTTCTGACTTCGGCAACAGATGCGGAAGAGATTCCGCAATTTACAGGACTGAACCGTACGATAAAGCTTGATTTCCTAACAAACGATGTGGAGGAATCACGTTTGCGGTTGATGAAGGTGGTTTCGCCTGCTAAAGATAAGATAGAAACCCTCTATAAGTTGCTTTGTACGTTGGGAAGCAGTTCGAGTATTGTTTTCTGTAACCACAGGGATGCGGTGGACCGTGTGAGTGCCTTACTAACGGAAAAAGGAGTTTCCAATGAACGCTTTCATGGAGGTATGGAGCAACCGGATCGGGAACGGGCACTGTATAAGTTCCGTAATGGCAGTTGTCCGGTGCTGGTGTCTACAGACTTGGCTGCCCGCGGACTTGATATCCCGGAGGTGGAGCATATCATTCATTATCATATCCCGGTGAATGAAGAAGCTTTTACTCATCGTAACGGACGTACTGCCCGCTGGGATGCGACGGGTACTTCTTATCTGATATTGAATCCGGAGGAACGCGTGCCGGATTATATACCTTCGGAACTCGATATCTTTGACTTACCGGAGAATGCGCCCCGTCCGTCTAAACCTCAGTGGATAACTATTTATATAGGTAAAGGGAAGAAGGACAAATTGAGTAAGATCGATATTGCCGGATTCCTCTATAAGAAAGGAAATCTGGCGCGTGAAGATGTTGGAGCAATCGATGTGAAGGACCATTATGCTTTTGTAGCCGTGCGGCGGTCTAAGGTCAAGCAATTGCTGACGCTTATACGCGGTGAGAAGATCAAAGGGATGAAGACGGTGATTGAAGAGGCGGATTAAAACGGATTTATTTGATAGCTATTTTACCACAGAGGACACAGAGGGCACAGAGTTTTAATCTCCTGTTTAAAGATCTATTCTCTGTGCCCTCTGTGTCCTCTGTGGTGAAACAGCTTTTCGGATCCCGGCTCTTCCTTCCCTACATCCCGGCGCTCCGGGCACTGTACCCCGGCGCTCCGGTTGTCCGCTCCCGGTTCTTTACGGTCTTTGCCTCTTCTTCTTATAAATATTCACTTTTTAGTCACTCTCTCTTTCATTTCAAAATAGATAGCCTTGTAATAATATCAGTTTGAACTTTTTTCTACCATCTTGGCATGTATGGATAACAAAATGGTGTATAATTCCTGCATAAACCATTAAAAAGTAAGATAAATGCCCTCTGAGATTGTAATTTTATAGAGAAACGTTTGTTGAGAGGAAATAAATTCGTAAATTCGCCATGTCAGTAGACATAAAATAACGAAATTGTATAACCAAAAACACTCATCAAATGAAAAAGCATAATTTCAGTGCAGGCCCTTCCATTCTCCCTCGCGAAGTAATAGAAGAAACAGCGAAAGCTATTCTCGATTTCAACGGTTCAGGTCTTTCTGTTTTGGAAGTCAGCCACCGAGGCAAGGATTTTCAGGCAGTCATGGACGAAGCCGTAGCTTTGTTTAAGGAAATACTTAATATCCCCGAAGGGTATTCGGTACTTTTTTTGGGCGGTGGTGCCAGTATGCAGTTCTGTATGGTACCTTACAACTTCCTTGAAAAGAAAGCTGCTTACCTGAACACCGGTGTTTGGGCGAAGAAAGCGATGAAAGAAGCGAAAGGGTTTGGCGAAGTGGTTGAGGTAGCTTCTTCGGCTGACGCAAACTATACGTTTATCCCTAAAGACTTTACCATACCTGCTGATGCAGACTATTTCCATGTGACAACCAACAACACGATTTATGGTACAGAGTTGAAGGGAGATCTCGATTCACCAATTCCGATGGTTGCCGATATGTCATCTGATATTTTCTCTCGTCCGGTAGATGTTTCGAAGTACATCTGTATCTATGGTGGTGCACAGAAGAATCTGGCTCCGTCCGGTGTCACTTTTGTTATCGTAAAGGACGATGCAGTGGGCAAAGTGTCACGTTACATCCCGAGTATGTTGAATTACAAAACCCATATTGACGGCGGATCTATGTTTAATACACCTCCCGTATTGCCTATATATTCTGCGATGCAGACTTTGCGCTGGATCAAAGCTCAGGGTGGCGTGAAAGAGATGGATCGCCGGGCTACCGAAAAGGCAGATATGCTGTATGCCGAGATAGACCGCAACAAGATGTTCGTGGGAACGGCTGCTAAAGAGGACCGCTCACGCATGAATATCTGTTTCGTAATGGCACCGGAATACAAAGACCTTGAAGCCGATTTCCTGAAATTCGCTACGGACAAAGGTATGTCCGGCATTAAAGGACACCGTTCTGTAGGTGGTTTCCGTGCATCTTGTTATAATGCGATGCCGAAGGAAAGTGTACAGGCGCTGATTGACTGCATGCAGGAATTTGAGAAACTTCATTAATAATGTGATTTCACCACAGAGTGCCATAATTGAAGAAGAAAGACAAATCTGTGTCCCTCTGTGGTGAATTATCCCCAAAACATAACAAAGGAAATGAAAGTACTTGTTGCAACCGAAAAACCATTTGCCAAAATTGCCGTAGATGGTATAAAGAAAGAAATAGAAGGAGCCGGATTCGAATTGGCTCTGCTTGAGAAATATACAGATAAGGCTCAATTACTTGACGCGGTGAAAGATGCGAATGCCATTATCATTCGCAGCGATATTATCGATGCGGAAGTGCTTGAGGCTGCGAAGGAATTGAAAATAGTAGTCCGTGCAGGTGCCGGATATGACAATGTGGACTTAAACGCCGCTACCGCACACGGTGTGTGCGTAATGAACACTCCGGGGCAGAATTCGAATGCCGTGGCCGAATTGGTGTTCGGGCTGCTCGTTTATGCCGTCCGCAATTTCTATAATGGAACGTCGGGTACGGAACTGATGGGAAAGAAACTGGGTATCCACGCTTATGGCAATGTGGGACGTAATGTGGCACGTATTGCCAAAGGATTCGGCATGGAGCTTTACGCTTACGATGCTTTCTGCCCGAAAGATGTGATTGAAAAAGATGGAGTGAAAGCCGTTGACTCGGCCGAAGAACTTTACAAAATTTGTAATATCGTCTCACTGCATATTCCGGCTACAGCCGAAACAAAGAATTCCATTAACCGTGATTTACTGAAGAATATGCCGAAAGGAGCTATTCTGGTCAATACGGCCCGTAAAGAGGTGATCAATGAGGACGAACTGATTCAGCTGATGGAAGAACGTCCGGACTTTAAATACATCACCGATATTATGCCTGCTGCCAATGCGAAGTTTACCGAACTCTTTGCCGGACGTTATTTCTCAACACCGAAGAAGATGGGTGCTCAGACTGCCGAGGCAAATATCAATGCAGGTATTGCTGCGGCGAAACAGATTGTAGGCTTCCTGAAAGAGGGTTGCGAAAAATTTAGAGTGAACAAATAATCCCCAGTTTTATGGCAACAATAAAACCATTTAAAGGCATCCGCCCTCCACAGGACTTGGTAGAACAGGTCGCATCACGTCCGTATGATGTGTTGAACTCAGAAGAGGCTCGTGCAGAAGCTGCCGGAAACGAGAAATCACTGTATCATATCATTAAACCTGAAATAGATTTTCCGGTCGGAACAGACGAACACGACGAGAAAGTCTATACCAAGGCGGCAGAAAACTTCCGTCTGTTTCGCGATAAAGGGTGGTTGGTGCAGGATGATAAAGAGAATTATTACATCTATGCCCAGACCATGAACGGCAAGACGCAGTACGGACTGGTGGTAGGTGCTTATGTGCCCGATTACATGAACGGCGTTATCAAAAAGCATGAGCTGACCCGGCGTGATAAGGAAGAAGACCGTATGAAGCATGTTCGTGTGAACAATGCCAATATCGAACCGGTATTCTTTGCTTATCCCGACAATGCAGTGCTCGACACTATCATCCGGAAGTATACGGCTCAAAAACCGGTATACGACTTTATTGCTCCCGGTGACGGATTCGGGCATACTTTCTGGGTGATTGATGATAACGATGACATTGCTGTGATCACAAAAGAGTTTGCTGCTATGCCAGCACTTTATATTGCCGACGGACACCATCGTTCGGCCGCTGCCGCTCTGGTTGGAGCCGAGAAGGCGAAACAGAATCCCGGTCATCGCGGAGACGAAGAATATAATTACTTCATGGCTGTATGTTTTCCGGCGAACCAGTTGACTATTATTGATTACAACCGGGTGGTGAAAGATCTCAATGGTCTGACACCTGCCGAATTCCTGACTGCTCTTGAAAAGAATTTTGTGGTAGAGGAGAAGGGGAAAGAGATATATAAACCCGCTGCATTGCATAATTTTGCCCTTTATCTGGAAGGTAAATGGTATAGCCTGACAGCCAAACCGGGAACTTATGACGACAATGATCCCATTGGGGTATTGGACGTGACGATCTCTTCCAATCTGATTCTGGATGAAATTCTGGGTATTAAAGATTTGCGTTCGGACAAACGGATCGATTTTGTGGGAGGTATCCGTGGCTTGGGTGAGCTGAGCAGGCGGGTGGATAGCGGAGAGATGAAAGTGGCACTGGCCCTTTATCCCGTTTCAATGAAGCAACTGATGGATATTGCCGATACGGGAAACATTATGCCTCCGAAAACCACTTGGTTCGAGCCGAAACTGCGTTCCGGACTGGTGATACACGAGTTGGAATAAAGAGCGTATCGATGTAGAAAAAGAACGAGGATGTTACTCTAAAACAGAGGAACATCCTCGTTTTGCATTCCGGGCTATCCAAATATGTACGTTTTTCCGTATCTTTGTGACCGAAGTAATTATTATCTGAATAGATCTATGGGACGAAAAGAAGAATACAAGTTGCAGAACGAGCAATTCATGCAGGCATTATGTGCCGAAGCGGATGTATGCGAATTGCCTTGTGGCATATTATATAAGGTTTTGGAGGAAGGTAGTGGTACCGCTACTCCCCGGTCCGGCAGTGTGGTGTCTGTCCATTACAGGGGGACACTGATCAATGGACGGGAATTTGATAATTCCTGGAAACGGAACTGTCCTGAAGCTTTCCGTTTGAGTGAGGTCATCGAGGGATGGCAGATCGCTTTGCAGAAAATGCGGGTGGGAGATCGTTGGATAATTTACATCCCGTATACCATGGGGTATGGGACACGTACCAGTGGTCCTATTCCGGCTTTTTCGACCCTGGTTTTTGAAGTACAGTTGTTAGGTATAGCCTGAACCACTAAAAATGATTCCGGATATCATGTCAGAAGATACATACAAAACCATCACTGAAGTTTCAGAAGGTACCTATACCGAGAAGCGTAGTAAGTTCATTGCCATTGCTCTTCCAGTGCGTACATTGGAAGAGATTAAGAATCATCTGGAGACGTATCAGAAGAAATATTACGATGCCCGTCACGTCTGTTATGCTTATATGTTGGGGCACGAACGTAAAAACTTTCGTGCAAACGACAACGGAGAACCTTCCGGTACGGCCGGCAAACCGATTCTGGGACAAATTAATTCCAACGAACTGACGGATATTCTGATTATCGTGGTTCGTTATTTCGGGGGAATCAAGTTGGGGACCAGTGGATTGATTGTGGCTTATAAAGCCGCCGCCGCCGAGGCCATTGCCGCTGCCACTGTTGTAGAGAAAACGGTGGATGAAGAAGTAACCGTGCTTTTTGAATATCCGTTTATGAACGATGTGATGCGGATTGTGAAAGAGGAGGAACCGGAAATTCTCTCCCAGTCGTATGATATGGATTGCAGCATGACACTTCGCATCCGACAGTCGGCGATGCCTCGCTTAAGGTCTCGGTTGGAAAAAGTGGAGACTGCACGTATTTTAGATGAAGAAGAAGGAAATGAATAAGAGAAAGAAATAAGACAGGGGGGAGGTTTTCTTCCCACACATAATAAAAAGATAGATAGAATGGCATTTGAAGCAACAAAAAGAGAGTGGAGTGAGCTATATGTTTTTTTTCGTCTGCTGGCGGACGGAAAAGTTTCTCTCGGAACTCCACAAGCAAAGAAAGAAGATGAAAAGTGCTGGCCCATTGCGATGATTCAGCGTGAGGAGCATGATGGCACCCGGCGTTATTATATCGAAGGAGAAGATATCCGGATGGAAGGTGAGAAAGTCGGAAAAAGCTTGCCCCGCGAAGATTTTGCAATGGTGGCTGACCTGATTCTGAATGCGATAAAAGGTTCGTCTACGGATGAAGTCACTTCTCCCGATGGGGTGGAGGAGTTTTTGGACGAAGCCGGAATCTTTGATCTTGAAGCACGGACGGAAAATCGTACCGATTTCTCAATCGCCTTTTGGCATCCCGAAGCTCCGTTAGCCGGTTTCAATGTCCGTTCGCGTCTGAGTGCGATGAATCCGTTGCTGGATGGGGGACGTGCTGCAAACCTGAAATTGGAGCAATCCGGTGTAAAGTTTGCTGCACCTACCGTAAATAAAATTAATGCCCTTCCCGAATCGCCTACGGAGGTTGCCGAGCGTATGATGATGATCGAACGTCTGGGAGGCGTGTTGAAATACTCGGATGTGGCAGACCGTGTGTTTCGCTGTAACTTGCTGATGATTGACTTGCATTTTCCTCGTGTGTTGGCGGAGATGGTGCGTACGATGCATCTGGACGGCATCACACGTATCAGTGAACTGACCGAACTGATGAAGACAGTAAATCCTCTCAAGATAAAAGAAGAGTTGATCAGTAAGCATGGTTTTTATGAATTTAAAATGAAGCAATTCTTATTGGCGCTCGCTTTGGGTATGCGCCCGGCAAAGATATACAACGGGACGGACTCGGCTGTTGAAGGTATATTACTGGTTGATGGTAGTGGCGAGGTGTTGTGCTATCATAAGTCGGAAAAGAAAACGTTTGAAGACTTCCTTTATCTGAATTCACGTCTTGAAAAAGGATCGGTTGATAAAGACAAGTATGGATTCCTTGAAAGGGAGAATGGTGTATACTATTTCAAACTGAATGCCAAGATTGGTTTAATTAAAAGATAAGGAATACAATATTAATAGATATTCATGATGAAAACCAATGAAGTTTTAGAAACGATAAAGGCACGCCGCAGTGTGCGTGTCTATGATAAAAAGCAGGTACCGTCGGAAGACTTGAATGCCATACTGGAGGCAGCTACCTATGCACCGAGCGGCATGCATTATGAAACGTGGCATTTTACGGCAGTCCGTAATGCGGCTAAACTTGAAGAACTGAACAATCGTATCAAGGGAGCATTTGCTAAAAGTGACGATAAGCGCCTTCAGGAGCGTGGACATAGTGAGACTTATTGTTGTTATTATCATGCTCCGAGTTTGGTCATTGTTTCTAATGACCCTACCCAGTGGTGGGCCGGGATGGACTGTGCCTGTGCCATTGAGAATATGTTTTTGGCAGCCCGTTCTTTGGGCATCGGTTCTTGCTGGATCAATCAACTCGGGACGACTTGCGATGATCCGGAAGTCCGGGCGTATCTGACCTCTCTTGGAGTACCCGAGAACCATAAAGTTTACGGTTGCGTAGCTTTGGGATATCAGGCAGAAGGTGTATCGTTGAAGGAAAAAACGGTGAAAGAAGGTACAATAACCATTGTGGAATAGAGTATCGGATTCAAGTTTAAATTCACCACAGAGTAACACAGGGGTATCACGGAGTAGAAATTACAAGAGATAAACTCTGTGATACTCTGTGAACTCTGTAGTGAATCAAATTAATTTCAGTCGAAACAGCCATAGCATGTCGGCAATAGTTTGCGGTCGCCTAATGTATTATCGACACGGGCTACATTCACCCAAAACTTATTTTCACGTACACTTTCTATCGGGTATGCAGCTTTTTCACGCGTATAGCAGTGTTCCCACCGGTCGCTTACTACTTCATACTCGGGGTGTGGAGCATTTATAAGCACATTGTCCCCCTTATCGGCTTCACCGTTCTTCACTTCCTGAATTTCATTCCAGATGGTCAACATCGTATGGATGAAGTTATCCAATTCGGCGAGGCTCTCACTTTCAGTCGGTTCAATCATCAGTGTGCCGTGAACCGGGAAGGAGAGGGTAGGAGCATGATAGCCATAATCCATCAGACGTTTGGCAATATCATTTTCACTGATACCTGTCTCTTCATATACTTTCCGACATTCCAGGATCATTTCGTGTCCCACAAAGCCGTTGGCTCCCCGGTATACGATGCCATATGTATCTTTCAGACAGGCTGCCAGATAGTTGGCATTCAGGATTGCTATTTTGGTTGCCATTGTCAGTCCTTCGGTTCCCATCATGCGGATATAGCCGTAAGTGATGGGCAGAATGCCTGCACTGCCAAATGGAGCGGCAGAAACCTCGTTCTGTGAGTTTCCGAACAGTCCGTGCCCCGGAAGGAATGGTACCAGATGTTCGGCTACACAGATCGGGCCTACACCGGGACCGCCGCCACCGTGAGGAGAAGCAAATGTTTTGTGCAGGTTCAGGTGGCAAACATCTGCACCGATAAATCCCGGATTCGTTAATCCTACCTGAGCATTCATGTTGGCGCCATCCATATATACCTGTGCTCCGCAATCGTGAATGATCTGGCAGATTTCCACGATTTCCGTTTCGAAGATACCATGTGTGGAGGGATAGGTGATCATTAACGCAGCCAGATCCTCCTTGTTTTCTTCAGCTTTGGCGCGGAGATCGTCCATGTCTACGTTTCCGTGTTCATCGCAAGCACAAGTCACGGTAGTGAAGCCTGCTTGTATGGCAGATGCCGGATTGGTCCCATGGGCAGATGCAGGGATTAATACTTTGTTCCGGTGTCCTTGTCCGATGCTTTCAAGATAAGCGCGGATGGTGCGTAGTCCGGCGTATTCACCGGCAGCACCGGAATTGGGTTGCAGGCTCACTCCGGCAAACCCGGTGATAACCTTCAACTCTTCGCTCAGGTTGTGGATCAGTTCGCGGTAACCGGCAGCCTGATCTTCCGGAACAAGCGGATGCATGCACATGAATTCGGCACAACTCAACGGTAGCATTTCGGCAGCTGCATTCAACTTCATGGTGCAGGAGCCAAGTGAAATCATTGACTGTGCCAGTGAAATATCTTTGCGGTCAAGGCGCTTGATGTAGCGCATCATTTCCGTTTCCGTGTGATATTTAGAGAATACTTCGTGTGTCAGATAGGGGCTCTGGCGTTTCAGTTCTTTGCTGATGGTACTTGTTTCGGGTACGTCATCCACTTTCTGGAAGTCTTTTCCGGCAGCAATAGCAAAGATAGACAACAGGATGTTAACGGCTGCTATATCGGTCGTTTCGTCAATGCTCAAACCTACATCGCCATTATCAAAGTAACGCAGATTCACCTCTTTGCTTAAAGCGATGGTTCGGATTTGCTGTGCTGAGATGCTATCGGGCAAGATAAAACGGAGGGTATCAAAGTATTGTTTGTTTACCTGCTTATATCCCAGTTTCCCGATATTTTTTTCAAGGAAAACAGCGATGCTATGGATGCGTGAAGCAATGTTACGGATACCTTCCTGTCCATGATAGACGGTATAGAATCCGGCCATCGTAGCCAGTAATGCCTGTGCGGTACAAATATTTGAGGTCGCCTTTTCCCGTTTGATATGCTGTTCGCGCGTCTGGAGTGCCATGCGGTAACAGAGTTTGCCATACTTGTCTTTTGACCATCCGATGATACGTCCCGGCATGTTACGTTTGTATTCGTCGCGGGTAGCGAAATAGCCAGCCGAGGGACCACCGTAGAACATCGGAGTACCCAAACGCTGTGTAGTGCCGAATACGATGTCTGCCCCCCATTCTCCCGGAGGTGTAAGCAGGGCGAGGCTCAGGATGTCGGCGGCTACAGCCACTTTGCAGTTGGCTGCATGTGCTTTTTCCGTAAACTCACGGTAATCTTCCGCATTACCATTCGCATTGGGATACTGTAAGACGCAGGCAAAGAGATCGTCTGTAAATTCAAGTTCACGGAACTTTCCGGTACGGATTTCAATTCCTTGCGGGATGGCTCGGGTAGTGATAACAGCCAGGGTTTGTGGGAAGATGTTCTCGTCGATAAATACCACATTGGCTCCGGATTTTTGCTGATTGCGTGAACGCAGAGCGTACATCATTGTCACAGCTTCGGCAGCGGCGGTTGCTTCATCAAGCAGAGAGCAGTTGGCCAATGGCATGGCAGTCAAGTCGCATACGGAGGTTTGGAAATTCATTAAAGCTTCCAGTCTGCCTTGCGAAACTTCTGTCTGGTAAGGAGTATAGGAAGTATACCAGACGGGGTTTTCGAAGACGTTACGTTGGATGACTGCCGGAGTGATTGTGTTGTACCATCCCATGCCGATATAGGTCGTGAACAACTTGTTTTTGCTTGCCAACTCGGCAATGTGGCGGGCAAATTCATATTCGGTCATCGGCGCAGGCAGTGCCAGAGGTGCTTTGAGCCGGATATTGGCCGGAATGGTTTTATCAATCAGTTCGTCGAGCGAACCAACTCCAATTTTCCGGAGCATTACTTCGGCATCCGCTTTGTTGACGCCGATGTGACGGCAGGCTAATAAATCGGTTTTCATGTTATTAATGATTTATTTATAATAAGGTTTGTTGATATTCTCTTACCTGAAGAACGGATTTTCCGCCTTCTCTATCCCAATGGTAGTCGGTGCGCCGTGCCCCGGATAAACGATTGTTTCGTTGGGCAGCACGAACAGTCGGCTACAAATATGCTCTTTCAGTTCATCAAAGTTGCCTCCGGTCAGGTCTGCCCGGCCGATGCTTCCCTGAAACAATACATCTCCTGAAAACATGCAGTTTTCTGCCTGGCAATAATATACAAGACTTCCGGGAGAGTGTCCGGGTACATGGATTGCCTCCAGCGTTGTATTTCCAAAAGTTATGATATCCCCGTCATGCAGGTATTTTCCCAATGGCACAGGTGCCTCGTTCAGCTGAAAACCAAACATGCGGCTCTGCTTGGGAGCTTCGTCTATCCAGTATTCGTCCGCCTGGTTTGCTTCGGCAGATAGGCCGAACTCACGGAGCATGAATGGATTACCGAAGATGTGATCCAGATGTAAGTGAGTGTTCAGCAGATGTTTTACGTTCAGATGGTTGGTGACGATGAAGTTCTTTAAAGCTTGTTTCTCTTCGTCATAAAAGCAGCCTGGGTCTATCACGACTGCCTCGTTCGTTTCATCCCATAACACATAGCAGTTTACGGGAAACATATTGAACTCAAATCTCTTTATTTTCATGACTATGTTGTTTGATCGTTTAAATCGTTACATATACCACTTTCTTGGTCTGGAAAAACTCTTCGTCGAAATCCTCACTCAGGCTATGCATGGTTGTCTTGTGCTTGAACGGCATTGCTTCATGTTCCAACTCGCCGCCTTTCAGGCAGATTAACCCGTTGGGGAGGGCATTTTGCTGTTTGGACGAAATGTTCTTCCGGATTATCTTTATCAAATCGGCCAGGGGCATCACGGCACGGCTTACGACAAAGTCGAATGTTTGTTTTTCCTCCTCGGCTCTGGCATGACGGAAAGTGACGTTCTTTAGACCGATGGCATTGGCCACTTCGGTTGCTACACGTACTTTCTTTCCAATGCTGTCCACCAAGTGAAACTTTGTATCCGGAAAAAGAATAGCCAGCGGGATACCGGGGAATCCGCCTCCGGTGCCAAGATCCATAACTTTGCTACCCGGACGGAAACGAATGACACGGGCAATTCCCAGTGAATGGAGCACATGATGTTCGTACAAGTTTTCAATGTCTTTGCGCGAGATTACGTTGATTTTAGAATTCCAGTCAATGTAAAGTTCGTAAAGAGCTGCGAATTGTTTGCGTTGCTCTTCCGTCAAGTCAGGAAAGTATTTAAGAAGAAGCTCCACTCCGGTTTCCCCTCCGGTAGAGGGGAGGGAGGAAGTTTGTTCTGTTGTATCCATAAGGTTGTAATATATCTGTATTTTAATAAAAAGGGTTAATCTATTGAGCTTTCATCTCTCCGATGATCGGGTTGCTGCCCAGCATGTGCTCCATCATCTCGTATGGAATCTTAATTTCTACCGGTCCCATGGCATACGGAGTGATGTCGTATACATTATAATAGAAGGTAATGCCGTCTTTGTCGAGGTAGAAGTTTTCTGTCGGGGCGATATCTCCGGTAGAACCGTAGCCCATATCTTCAAGTGCTTCATGGGTCGTTACTTTTTTGTCTGCCATCAGCTGGTTCCATAACAGGTCGGTCAGTGCTTCCTTATAATCACCTGTGAAAATGTCATCCAGCTTCAGTGGACGTAGGTTTATCAGATCCATATTGAGGAAGGTTGTCATGTAAATGCCATGCGCGCCTCCGGTATATTCATTGTAGTTGATGCGATAAACCAACAGGTTCTTATAATAGAGTTGCACGTGGCTCTCTATTCCTTTATAATACGAATACCATGCGCCGATGGACCCTTCGCTTTCTTTGTTCTTTTCGTCTTCGGCATACATGGGTTCAAGGTCTGTGCGATATTCCTTTACGTAATGTTCAGTATATTCCTTTACCACCTTTGCCGGTTTTTCACCGATATATCCTTCTCCGAAGCAGGCAGCTATAAAGTAGCTGTTCAGGCTATCCTTCAATTTGTTGTCCGATGACTTCACCGGATACGTGAAATTGATGGTCAGGTTACATGCCGGCTTTGCCGTATCTCCGAAGAGATGTGCCGTTTCGTTCACTTGTATGCTGTCGAATTCCAGCGCACCGGTATTCTTGTTCATCTTGTCACCACAAGAAAATAAAAAGCCACTTGTAGCAAGTATTATCGCAAGCAGACTGACATATTGTTTTTTCATAAGGGGTTCTTCTTTAAATTCAACATTTATATAATCGTTCACTATCGACAAATATAGTTCATATTAGTGAATCGGCAGCATAAAAAAAGAAAAAAGAATGAGGAGAGCTGGTTAAATCTGCTTATCTTTGCAACCGTTATGAAGAGATTCCGCTATATACTCGCTGTTATTCTTTCCCTCCTTATAGTGTATGTAGGGGCGGGAGTCTCTGTCGTTCAATATTGTTGCAGTGGTTGTGAGACGGCAAATTGCTGTTGTGCCGACAAATGCGGCTTCTGTGATAAATTCGATTTTGAATTCCATAAATCGTGCCGGGGTGAGGGATGTACGGCGACTATCTATAAACTTGACCTGGTGAAGCAGGCGTTCGAATCTTCTGTCCCTGCTCCTGTCAGCGTATTCCTTTGCAACCAGGTATCGGATCTGCTGTGTGCGCTTTTCCGTGACGAGGTGTTGGAAACTCCTTATGTGGTACCGCCACCTAAAACGAGTTCCCGGCATTATTTAGCTCTTTATTCTACTTTGCTTATTTAGTTTCTTCAATATTTACTGTTTGGATTGCATCACAGATTGCACAGGCTTTCACTATTTAAGGGTTAATACCGTTAATTATTGAAGCGGGACAACTTGTGTTCTTCTGTGTAATCTGTGGTGAATCCTACTTATTTCTTATTGAATATAAACCAAATAAAAAAGACAAACGAAGTTATTTAATGAAATATATATTATTGACCGGACTGCTTCTCGGCAGTCTGACTGTACAAGCGCAAGTGAGCGGTACGGTGAAAGATCAGGCCGGCGAACCGATTATCGGTGCCAACGTTTTCTGGAAGAATATTCCCGGTGGGGTAGCTACTCGTGAGGACGGTACTTTTTCCATATCCAAACCCGACAGGGGCAGTCATCTCATTGTAAGTTTTGTAGGTTACGAAAACGATACCATACAAGTGAAAGACAAGAACGCCGTTCTGGACGTAGTACTTCGCGAGGGGATGGAACTGAGTGAAGTGAATATTGTCAGTCGTAAGTTGAGCACATTGAAGCTGCGCAACAGCGTGATGAACGAAGAGATCATTACCAGTGACGAGCTCTGTCGTGCAGCATGTTGCAATCTTGGCGAGAGTTTTGTCACCAATCCTTCAGTGGACGTCAGCTATTCGGATGCCGCTACCGGAGCGAAGCAGATCAAGTTGCTCGGACTATCGGGAACTTATGTGCAGATGCTGACCGAGAATATTCCGAACTATCGCGGTGCTGCTTCTCCTTACGGATTGGGTTATGTTCCCGGTCCCTGGATGCACAGCATACAAGTATCCAAGGGGATTTCGTCCGTGAAGAATGGTTATGAAGCCCTTACCGGACAGATCAATGTTGAATTTAAGAAGCCGCAACTGCCTGAGGCGGATTGGGTTTCGGCCAATCTTTTTGCCAGTACCACCAATCGTTATGAGGCGAATGCGGATGCCACGGTGAAACTTTCCAAACGATGGAGTACTTCGTTGCTGGCACATTACGAAAATGAAACGAAAGCACATGACGGCAACGATGACGGCTTTGCCGATATTCCCCAGATAGAGCAGTATAATTTTTGGAACCGTTGGGCCTATATGGGTGACCACTATGTGTTTCAGGCAGGCATCAAAGCGCTGGACGAAAGCAGAAAAGGCGGTCAGGTGAGTCATAGCGGCGTGCCGGCAGCCGATCGCTATGCTATCGATATTGAAACCCGCCGTTACGAGGCTTTTGCCAAGAATGCCTATATATTTAATAAGGAGAAGAATACGAATCTTGCGCTGATTCTGTCCGGTACGCTGCACAACCAGGATGCGCTTTATGGACGGAAGATTTATGATGTTGACCAGTCCAACGCTTATGCTTCGCTGATGTTTGAAACCGAATTTACAAAGCAACACAGTCTTTCGGCGGGATTCAGTTATAATTATGACGGATATGACCAGCATTACCGTTTGACCAACAATACTGACACTCCGTTGACGAAGGCTTTTGCACGCGAATCGGTAGGAGGAGCTTATGCGCAGTACACTTTTAATCTGGAGAATAAACTGGTGGTGATGGCCGGACTTCGTGGCGACCATAGCAGTGAGTACGGCTTTTTCGTGACTCCACGTGCCCACATTAAATACAACCCCAATGATTTTGTTCATTTCCGTCTTTCTGCCGGAAAAGGGTATCGTACGAATCACGTGCTTGCCGAAAACAATTATCTGATGGCAAGTAGCCGGAAGGTAAGTATTGCCAGTCACCTCGACCAGGAAGAAGCGTGGAACTATGGCGCAAGTATATCGGGTTACATTCCGCTTTTCGGGAAAACGCTGAACCTGAATCTGGAATACTATTACACTGACTTCCTGAAACAGGTCGTTGTCGATATGGATACGAATCCCCATGAGGTGGCATTCTACAATCTCGACGGACGGTCGTATTCACAAGTGTTTCAGGTGGAGGCTACCTATCCGTTCTTTCAGGGTTTTTCGCTGACAGCTGCCTATCGTTGGACAGACGCCAAGACGACTTACAATCACCGGTTGATGGAGAAGCCGCTGACCGGGAAATACAAAGGACTTGTAACCGCTTCTTATCAGACTCCGCTGGGCTTGTGGCAGTTTGATGCCACCTGGCAGATGAATGGAGGAGGACGTATGCCCGATCCGTATACACTTGCTGACGGCACTCCTTCGTGGGATGCCCGTTATAAAGGCTTTAGTCAGCTTAGTGCACAGGTGACGCGCTATTTCCGACGCTGGTCGGTATACATTGGAGGTGAGAACCTGACAAATTTCAAACAAAAGAATCCGATTATCGATGCAGCCAATCCTTGGGGAGACCATTTTGACTCGACTATGATATGGGGACCGGTACATGGAGCAAAGGGATATATCGGAGTGAGGTTTAACCTGGCACGAGATTGAAAGAGAGTAAAACGAACGACTAAAATTATTGATTACTAATACTTACATTCATGAAGACTAAAAAAATGATTGCCACACTGGTGGTGGCTTTACTTTCGGTGACTGCCGTTGCGGCAAAAGACTTTCGTACCGTTGTTTTCAAAGTGGCACAGATGGAGTGCGCCAACTGCGAACGAAAGGTGAAGAACAATATCAAGTTCGAAAAAGGACTTAAAAACTTTAAGACTGATTTGAAAACTCAAACCGTCACCATCACTTACGATGCGGAAAAGACGAATGTTGAAAAACTGAAAGAAGGCTTTCGGAAATTTAAATACGAAGCTGTAGTCATAAAGGAAGCAAAGGAAACGGACAAGAAGTGAACATTGTTCTTTACCTCATTGTTTATTAGATAGTATATATAATAATAGATTATGGGTAATATTATAAAGAAAGCGTTTCCTGTACTGAACATGCACTGTGCGGGGTGCGCTAATAATGTGGAAAAAACAGTGAAGAAATTGGCCGGTGTGGTAGACGCATCGGTCAACTTCGCCACAAACACACTGTCCGTTTCGTACGAAGCCGACAAGCTGACTCCCGGAGAAATCCGTGCGGCCGTACTTGCCGCAGGTTATGACCTGATAGTGGAAGAGGCCCTGAAAGAGGAGCGTCAGGAGGAGGCCCAGGAGAAACATTACCGACTGCTGAAGCGGCAGGTCATCGGTGCATGGATCTTCGTTGTCCCCATGTTGCTGTTTTCTATGGTCTTGATGCATGTGCCCTTCTCTAACGAGATTCAGTTGATACTCGCCCTTCCCGTGATGATTTTCTTCGGAGGTTCTTTCTATGTCAATGCCTGGCGGCAGGCACGTTTGGGGAGGAGTAATATGGATACCCTGGTGGCACTCAGTACCTCCATCGCCTTCCTGTTCAGCGTCTTCAACACATTTTTTCCCGAATTCTGGTATAACCGAGGACTTGAACCTCACGTTTACTATGAGGCGGCAGTAGTCATCATCGCTTTTGTGCTGACCGGTAAACTGATGGAAGAGCGTGCCAAGGGGAATACCTCTACTGCCATTCGGAAGTTGATGGGACTTCAACCCCGTGTGGCCCGTGTGCTTCGGGGAGGAGTTGAAGAAGATATCCTGATAGACCAGTTGCAGGCAGGCGACCTGGTGGTGGTACGTCCCGGTGAGCAGATTCCCGTAGACGGGCGGTTGTCCGAAGGAGAATCTTATGTAGACGAAAGTATGATCAGCGGCGAACCGATTCCCGTAGAAAAGAAAACGGGCGACCGTGTATTGGCGGGAACTATCAACCAGAAAGGCTCTTTTGTGATTAAAGCCTCCAGTGTAGGAAGCGAGACGGTGCTGGCACGCATCATCCGCATGGTGCAGGAGGCTCAGGGGAGTAAAGCGCCCGTACAGCGCATCGTAGACCGGGTGACCGGAATCTTTGTGCCTGTCGTGCTTTGTATTGCCGTGCTGACGTTTGTTATCTGGCTTTTGGTGGGAGGTACCGATTATTTCTCACATGCCCTGCTTTCGGCAGTATCCGTACTGGTCATTGCCTGTCCGTGTGCTCTGGGACTTGCCACACCTACCGCTCTGATGGTGGGCATAGGCAAAGCAGCCAGTAATCATATCCTGATTAAGGATGCGGTTGCCCTCGAGCAGATGCGTAAAGTAGATGTAGTGGTGCTCGATAAAACCGGGACGTTGACCGAGGGACATCCCACGGTTTCCGGATGGCTTTGGGCACAGGTGCAGGAAGAACATTTCAAGAATGTCCTGTTGGCGGCCGAACTTAAATCCGAACATCCGCTTGCCGGAGCCATTGTCTCTTCTCTGCAGGAAGTGGAGAAAATAGTTCCTGCCCAACTGGACAGCTTTGAGAGTATCACCGGAAAAGGAATCAAGGTGGTTTATCAAGGGGAGACTTATTGGGTGGGCAGCCACAAGTTACTGAAAGATTTCAGCGCTTCGCTCTCTGATGTGCTTGCCGAAATGATGGTGCAATACGAATCGGATGGAAACAGCATTGTATACTTTGGCCGTGGCAGTGAGGTGCTTGCCGTAATTGCCATTGCCGATCAGATAAAGCCGACTTCGGCCGAGGCTGTGAAAGAGTTGAAACGTCAGGGGATCGACATTTGTATGCTGACCGGCGACGGACAACGCACGGCACTTGCCGTATCGGGTAAGTTGGGCATCGACCGCTTTGTGGCAGATGCCTTGCCGGATGATAAAGAAGAGTTTGTGCGTGAACTCCAGATGCAGGGAAAAACCGTAGCTATGGTAGGTGACGGAATTAACGACTCACAGGCGTTGGCACTGGCCGATGTCAGCATAGCGATGGGGAAAGGGACGGATATAGCCATGGATGTAGCAATGGTTACGTTGATGACATCCGACCTGCTGTTGCTTCCCCGCGCCTTCGAGTTGTCAAGACAGACTGTGAAACTGATTCACCAGAATCTGTTCTGGGCATTTATCTATAATCTCATAGGTATCCCTATTGCAGCCGGCATCCTGTTCCCTATCAACGGACTGTTGCTGAACCCGATGCTTGCCAGTGCGGCAATGGCATTCTCAAGTGTTAGTGTAGTACTGAATTCATTGAGTCTGGCCAGAAAATAACAAGTCCTTTCAAAACTAACTCACCACAGAGGACACAGAGTAAACTTCAAGTCATGGATGATCAACATGAATACTCTGTGGCCTCTGTGGTGAAAATCTTTTTGCCACGAAAGGTGTCAGCTGTTTCTGAATTCCAGCGGACTCATGCCTACATATCTCCTGAAGTACTTTCCGAAAAAAGAAGCACTGGGGAAGTTCAACGAATAGGCAATCTCCTGAATGGTCATGTGAGTCGATTTCAATTTGGCTTTCGCGTCGATAATGACCACATAGGCTATCACATCCAGTACGTTGCGTCCTGTCACTTGTTTGACTGTGGTACTGAGGTGTTGCAGTGATATTCCCAACTTGTCTGCATAGAACTGGGCACGGCGTTCCTCCGCATAATGCTCTGTGACCAATCCTACCAATTCGCGGCAGATTTCTTCTTTACGGTTCGTGTTGTGATCTTTCCGGGAATATTTCTGATAAATCAGTCCGACGGCGGTCAGAATAGATTTCAAAGATACTTCCGTCATCTCGGAGGGAAGAGAGAACCTTTCATCACATGTCACTCGTGCCAACAGGGAGAAGTAATCTTTTAGATAACTGGCTATATCCTCCTGTAATTCCACAATCGGGCACTCGGTTATCTTAGAGAAAGAGCTGACCATCGATTTTATCAGATTGATTCGTTCTACACATTCCGACGAGAATCCGGCGAAGCATAAACGTACTTTCTCTGTCCGTTCGCGGAACTGGATGATAGTGCCCGGCAGCAGTGTGATCAGATCGTTCGGTTTTATTTCGTAATCGATCAGGTTAATGGTTGCGGTCATCTTACCTTCCGTACAAATAGCAAAGATGCCGGCTTTCAGCCTGCACGATTGTTTGTAGATATTCAAGATATCTTCAGTTACATCATTCCATGCCAGAAGTTCGCATGGGAGATCTACTTGTGGAAAGTCAAACTTCATATTACTTTCTTTTTTTGAATCACGCAAATATACACATTTTCTTTTATTTCTTTATCTTTGTCCGTATGAAAACAATTACAACCGATTGGGAACTTATTCCGTATTCTGAAGCATGGAGTCGACAGACGGAATGGTTCGATGCCCTCGTCCATGCCAAGCAGGGCGGGGAAAAGTACGAGAATCGCATCATTTTTTGTGAACATCCGCACGTTTATACCCTGGGGCGTAGCGGAAAGGAAAATAATATGCTGCTGGGAGAGGAGCAACTGAAGGCTATCGGTGCCACCCTCTATCACATCGACCGTGGCGGCGATATCACCTATCATGGTCCCGGGCAATTGGTGTGTTACCCGATTCTTAATCTTGAGGAGTTCGGATTGGGGCTGAAGGAATATGTACACTTACTGGAGGAAGCCGTTATCCGTGTCTGTGCATCTTACGGTGTCGAGGCCGGCCGTTTAGAGAAGGCGACAGGAGTCTGGCTGGAAGGTGATACGCCCCGTGCCCGTAAGATATGTGCGATAGGGGTTCGGAGCAGTCATTACGTGACGATGCATGGACTGGCGCTGAATGTGAATACCGATTTACGCTATTTCAGTTACATTCATCCTTGTGGTTTTATCGATAAAGGCGTGACTTCCCTTCAGAAAGAACTCGGACACAGTGTTGATATGGACGAGGTAAAAGAGAGGCTGGGGAGCGAACTGCTTACTTTCCTTTTGTCAAAATGATAATCAGACCTCTCTGGTTTGCTCTGTTTGCATCCAATGATACGGTTGCCTGGTAAAATCGCCAACCTGTAAGGTTGGCGATTTTATGTTTGATGCCGAAAGACTTTATGAGTTGGCATGATGTAAGTGTAGCAAAGCTAAATGCGTGAAGAGTTGTATCAATGGATGCTTACGGCTTTCTTTTTGACAGTCGGGACTTGTTCGTTTACGGTATGCAACCAGAGAATAATCCTTCTCTTTTTAACGATAAAACCATAACAACAGATGTAAAGTGGGAAAACATATAGAGATAATTTGAAAAGAAGTAAGCATTTCAGCGGAATGCAACCGTCTTTCGGGTCGAATGCTTACTTCTTTTCATAGAAATCCCGGCTCTTTTCGGGGCAGACCCCGGCTCTCCAGACACAAAACCCCGGCTTTTCGGGAAGAAAAGTCCTGTTTTCCGTCTTCTGTGCTTCCCGTTGCCGTTGAAAAGCAGAAGGGGCAGTCAGGAAATAAGGCTATTCTCTTTCTTACTGAAAAGAAAAATCCCCGAAACGCATCAAAATGGTTTCGGGGATCAGATAAGTTCGGTATGGTTTGTTTCCGGTTTATTTCTTCATTCTCAGCACTCTGATACCTGTCAGTGATTTTCTGTCTTTCAACATCTGGCTCAGTGCACTCTTGTCTACTATTACCTTGCCTTCTTTGGACGAAGCATGCAGCAGGTGCAGCTGTCCCTTGATGTAAATGGCAATGCCCATGTGGCTTACGTCCAACCCCGGAGTATTGGTGGTCAGGGCAATAATGTCCCCATTCTTGATCCAGGGCAATCCGTCCGGCTCCAGTTTGTCTTTCGGAAGGTAATGAACCTCTTTACCGCTCAGTGCCTTTTCATACTTTGCCATCTGCGCTACATTTTCCGGAGAGTTCTTCAACGATTTGTAGAGTTGCGGATGTGTGCTCATGTAAGAGATCGACAGTTTCTGCGTGAAAGGGCTGTGGGCAGCCGTTACGTCTTCAAGAAAGCCTTGGCGGACACCATTATTGATCCAGTCGGATATATAATGCAGACGAGAGGTATAACCGTCAATTTTTCCGTCGCGATAGCGGATACGTTGCAGGTTACGAGCAAAGTCACTTTCCTGCATGTCGTCTCCCTGTTGCGGGCAGAGTGCCATTGCCAGTGCATATTCTACGAAAGTGGTGCAGTCCACCTCGTCACAATTGATAATGAGGTCTTCTGCATCGTCTACTTCAAGGGTACCTGCCTTATAGGGGGTATCAACGAACCCGAGTCCGTTACTCAGCACCAGACTGTTCTCCTGTGCTGCAACTGTTCCGGCCAATAGGCTGGTACATAACAAAAGTGTACGAATTGTTTTCATCTTTATAAATGTTGTTTCGTGAGTTTCTTTATATATCATCTGGAGAATTTCACTCCGTCGCGGAGCCATTTTTCCAGTTCCTCTGTCCATTGGCGCTTGTAGATAAAGCTGTCATGGAATCCCCAGCCATGTCCTCCCGTAGGATAAATGTGCATAGATGCAGGAACTCCCTGCTTTTGCAGGGCCAGGTAATAGCACACTCCGTTAGCCGGGACCACCGCACTGTCATCTGATGATAAAACAATGAAAGCCTGCGGTGTGTTTGGCGTCACTTGCTTTTCATTGGAATACTTTTCTTCAGTTTCGGCGGAAGCATCTTTTCCGATCAGGCTGTCGTGCGATCCCATGTGAGTAAAGCTCCTGTCCATTGTTATCACCGGATAGAGCAATATCTGAAAATCCGGGCGTGTCTCTTCACTACTGTAATGTGTGGCAAGAGTAGAGGCAAGATGTCCTCCGGCAGAAGCACCCATAATGCCTACTCTTTCAGGACGAATATTCCATTCCTTGGCATGTCGGCGCACTATTCGTATGGCTTCTTCCACATCCGATAAGGGCACCTGGCTGTTTCCATTGGGCATTCGGTATTTCAGTACTGCATAAGTGATGCCTTGTGCGTTGAACCAAGCTGCCATGTCGTGTCCTTCATGTGCCATGGCCAGATTGACATACGCTCCTCCGGGACACATGATGACAGTTGTCCCGTTAGGATGCGACGGACGATAGACGGTAATTGTCGGTTGTTGTGCGTCGAGTCCGTTATCGTTGGGAGCTCCGTTGGGCCATAATGGCAGCTCAACGGGCTTTTGTGCAAACGAAAAGGTTGCTATGAACAATACTAAAAATGCAGCTATATACTTCATTTTACCTTCATGGATGCTTTAATGAAATACAGGATTAGCAGTACGTAAGCTACCAGGGCAGCCAACTGTGAGAGGGTATTGTTGAGCCATGCATCGTTCACCAGATTGATTCCGCCGAAGCGCATGGCAGCGCTGACTACACCCATCAGGGCACCTCCGGCAATGAATCCGGATGCCAGCAGAGTCCCTTTTTCGCCCCGTTCGGTGTTGAGCGCACTGTCTTTGCTGCGGGTGGTGACATACCAGTTGATAGCTCCGCCCACTACGAGCGGTACATTCAGTTCGAGCGGGATGAACATACCCAACGCAAATGCCAGTGCGGGAACCTTAAAGAACGTCAGGATGATGGCCAGCACCGCACCGATGCCGTACAGCAGCCAAGGGGCGCCTACACCACTCATCAAAGGTTCGATTACAGCAGCCATCGCGTTGGCCTGCGGTGCGGCAAGTTGTCCGCTTGTGAATCCGTATGTCTTGTTCAGGATAATCATTACACCGCCTACGGTGGCAGCGGATACGATTGTTCCGAGGAACTTCCACGCTTCCTGCTTGGCGGGCGTACTGCCCAGCCAGTAGCCGATCTTCAGGTCGGTGATGAAACCGCCTGCCATAGAGAGGGCTGTGCAGACTACACCGCCCATCACTAATGCGGCAACCATGCCCGAAGGACCTTTCAGCCCGACGGCTACCATTACAACCGATGCCAGAATCAGCGTCATCAGCGTCATGCCCGATACCGGATTGGTACCTACAATGGCGATGGCGTTGGCCGCTACGGTGGTGAACAGGAATGAAATTCCGGCTACCAGTAAAATGGCTACCAGTGTATGTACCAGGTTACCCTGCATTACGTCGAAATAAAAGAACAGCACCACCAGGATCAGCGTGATGATGGAACCGATGGCAATGATCTTCATGGAGAGGTCGCGTTGCGTACGGATGACGTTTTTCTCCACGTCTCCTTTTCCTCCCATCTCTTTAGCTGCCAGTCCCACTGCGCTGCGGATGATGCCCCATGATTTGATGATACCGATCACTCCCGCCATGGCGATACCGCCGATACCGATGCTTTTGGCATAATGGGAGAAGATCTGCTCCGGACGCATGGAACCTACAGTGGCGGTGATTTCCGGATTCCACTGGTTCAGTACAGAGTCGCCGAAGAAAAGGGACATGCCCGGTACGATGATCCACCATACGGCCAATGAACCGATGCAGATAATGGAAGCGTACTTCAATCCTACGATATAGCCCAAACCCAGTACGGCTGCACCGGTGTTTACTTTAAATACCAGTTTGGCTTTCTCTGCCAACATTTCACCCGCACCACAGACGCGGGTGGTGAAGTTCTCGTTCCACCAGCCGAAAGTTGCCACGATAAAGTCGTACAGACCTCCGATTAACCCGGCCATCAGCAATGGTTTTGCCTGGCTGCCGCCCTTCTCGCCCGACACCAGCACCTGTGTAGTGGCTGTTGCCTCCGGGAAAGGATATTTACCGTGCATATCGCTTACGAAGTATTTGCGGAAAGGAATCAGGAACAAGATACCCAGCACACCGCCCAGCAGTGAACTGATAAATACTTGCATGAAGGTGACTGACATTTCCGGATATTTGGCTTGCAGGATGTAGAGGGCAGGCAGTGTGAAGATGGCTCCTGCTACGATGACACCCGAGCAGGCACCGATGGACTGGATGATCACGTTTTCGCCGAGTGCGTTTTTACGTTTGGCTGCACCGGACACACCGACTGCTATGATTGCGATGGGGATGGCTGCTTCGAATACTTGTCCCACTTTGAGCCCCAGATAGGCTGCGGCAGCAGAGAAGAGGATGGCCATGGCGATTCCCCATGCTACCGACCAGAGAGTGACCTCCGGATACGTTTTCGTCGGACTCATCAGCGGGTTGTACACTTCTCCCGGCTTTAGTTCCCGGAACGCATTTTCGGGTAAGCCCGTAAATTTGTCTTCTTCTTGTTTCATAATTGTTTTTTGTAGTTTATGTATAGTTTATCGGATTTCCAAACGGTTGGTTTTTCAAAACAGCCTCAAAGTAAGCAAAAAAAAAGGAGAATCCCGAAAGATTCTCCTCTTTGTTGTTATTTATTTTTGCTTACTTTGCGTCTTTGGCCGTCATGTCGCCTTCCACAAAAAGACGTATCATCTCTGTTTTGGCGTTTGTACGCAGGGTAATCGACTTTTTGAAGTGTCCCGGATATTTATCCGTTCCGTTGTAAGTCACTTTGATTGTACCTGTTTTTCCCGGCATGATGGGTTCCTGGGTATATTCGGGTACGGTGCATCCGCATGATGCCACTGCCTGATGGATGACCAACGGGCCATCGCCGATATTCGTAAACTTGAATGTGCAACTGACAATCGGATTGTTTTCAGAGAATGTCCCGAAGTCGTGTGTTGTCTTATCAAACTTTATTTCTGCTTTACCTTGAGCCTGGACAAGACCGACGCTCAGTACCATCATAGTGATAAAAAATAGTATTTTCTTCATTTTCTATTTCTTTTTTTATGGTTTCGTGGGCGGCAAAGTTAAGGCTTTTTTTGATAAATGGTGTCGTATGACGGTGAAATTGTATTAAAAACCGTCTGATGGAGAGGGTGTAGCCATCCGGTGTATAGGGTGTAGCCCTAAGGTGCGGATGGCTACACCCAATGCCCCGGATGGCTACACCCTCCTTAAAAAAGGGGTGGAAACAGGAGGGTGAAGGTACTGCCTTTACCTGTTTCGGACGAAGCGGTGATGGTGCCGTGATGCAGGTGCATGATTTGTCGTGAGATGGTCAGTCCGATACCCGAACCGGTAGTTTTGGTAGTGAAGAACGGTACGAAAATACGTTCGAGCACTTCCTGCTCGATTCCCGTCCCATTGTCTTCAATCCTTATATACGGACGTTCGCCGGAGCTTAATCCGGTCGACAGCCGAATGTCGGTCGCATCGTTTTCACGGGCATTCCTGATCAGGTTGATAAGTACTTGTTCTATCAGATCCTTGTCTATAATAAGACGCAGGGGCTTGTCCGGCAATACCAGGTGCAAGTCATCCCGGTCTGTATGCATCAGTTGTGCTATCCCTGCCAGTAATTCCCGGTCTGTATATATTTTCAGGAGCGGTTGTGGGAGATGGGATACTTCCCTGTAGCTGTTCACGAACCGGATCAGTCCGTCGCCTCGCCGGCGGATGGTCTGCAACATCTGGAGTATTTCTTTCCGTTCTTCGGCATCACCGTCGAAGTTGCCTATCTGCTGTTCCAGCAATTCCGATAAAGAAGTGACCGGAGTGATGGAATTCATAATTTCGTGCGTCAGTACCCGGATCAGCTTTTGCCAGGCTTCCGTCTCCTGATTGTCCAATACAGAGTGTATGTTCTTCATGCTTGCTACGATCAGGGGACGTCCCTGTATGACGAACTCCATGCCTGAGAGTGCGAGTTGTATTCTTTCTTCTTCCTTTTGCACCTGCAATACAGACAGGTCTCCGGCTTTGAGCGAATAGAGCCGCGAAGGAAGTTCGGGTTGGAAGTCGGCCAGATCTTCGACACTTTTCAGTGTGGATTTTCCCAATAATCTTTTGGCAGCTTCGTTCAGCCATTCTATCTTTCCGGAAGGGGTGTAGACAAGGACCGACAGGTCGATATGATTGGCCAGAGCCTGAAAATACTGGAGTTGGCTCTCTTTTTTCTGAAGATTCTGTTTATAGAAGTCCAAGGCTTCGTTCAGTTCATCCCAAAGTTCTGCAGGGAGCGAATGGAGGTGCTCTTCTCGCTGTGCGGGCAAGGAGAGGAAATCGGAATAACGAATGGCCCAGATGAGTTGTGCCATGGCACGTGCGGAACGGAGGATATACCGGTAAATGGTGTAAGCCACGAAAAGGGTGACACAGCCTGCGACAAGCAGACTGATATAAAACCCGTGCATGCCGAGCCAGGTGGTGATAAAACAGCAGAACAGCAACGCTGCCGTTAATAAGAGGGGATGTTTCACCCATTTTTGTTTCATGTTGTTTCTGTTTGGTACTCTTACAATCCGTACTTTTCAATGCGCCTGTACAGCGATGTACGGGTGATGCCCAGCATTTCCGCAGCCACTGTGATGTTGCCGGCACAAAGGCGGAGTACTTCGTCGATAGTTTCCCGTTCCTGCCGTTCAAGGTTGTATCTCTCTTTTTCGGAGGGCTGTTCCTGCAGGGCGGGACGGAGCATAAAATCGTCGGGTGTCAGGGTGGAACTTCCTGAGAGAATGACGGCCCGCTCGATGGTGTGTTCCAGTTCGCGTACATTGCCCGGCCAGTGATAGAGCTGCATGCGCTTGCGGGCTTCTTTCGAGATGGTACGGACTTCCTTTTTATACTTCTTCCGGTAATGTTGCAAGAAATGGTCGGCCAGCAGGAACAAGTCGTTTCCCCGTTCACGCAATGGAGGAATGCGTATTTCGATGGTATTGATGCGGTAGAGGAGGTCTTGCCGGAACTGTCCGTTGTCGATAGCCGTATAGAGGTCGGTGTTGGTGGCACATATCAGCCGCACGTCTACCGGGTAAGAGGCAGTGGCTCCCAGTCGGGAACTCTTCCGTTGCTCGATGACCGAAAGCAGTTTGGCTTGTAGCGGAAGGCTGAGATTGCCGATTTCGTTGAGGAACAACGTACCTCCCGAAGCCACTTCCAGCCTGCCGGGTTTGTTTTTCCGTGCATCCGTGAATGCTCCTTTTTCATATCCGAAAAGTTCGCTCTCGAACAGTGTTTCGGGGATACTACCCAAATCGATCGGTACGTATATCCCGTTTTTGCGGGGCGACTGTTCGTATACATATCGGGCTATCAAATCCTTCCCAGTACCGTTCTCGCCCAACAATAAAAGGTTGGCATCCGTATCGGCCAATTTACGGATGGTCTGGAAGATGGCTTGCATGGCGGCCGATTCACCGATAATGCGGGTGGGTTCGGGCGAGGGCGCTGCCAAAGCCTCTTTCTGTTCTTTGAGAGATTCTACCTCCGTGCGGCTGAAACTGAGTTGCAGTGCGGCAGATACCGTAGCTATCATCTTGTCATTCTGCCAGGGCTTGGCTATAAAATCGGTGGCTCCCTGCTTGATGGCCTGTACGGCTTTTTCCGTATCGGCGTATGCGGTGATAAATATTACTACGGCCTTGGGATCGAGTTTCAGAATCTCTTCCAGCCATCGGAAACCTTCACGTCCGCTTACGGCATCGCTGCGGAAGTTCATATCCAGCAGTATTACGTCGTGATGGGTACGTGAGAGAATCGGCAACAATTCCCGCGGGTCGGTGGTGACGGTTATTGTTTCCGCAATGGGACGCAACAACATTTTCAACGTGAAGAGGATGTCTTCATTGTCGTCCGCAATCAGTATTCTTCCTCGCTTTAGTGTCATAGTCGGATGTCTTGTATAGCGACAAAGATAGGGAATATGTTTGAATAAGCGGTGTACGATATCGTACAAAAAGTGCACGGTATCGTGCAAAATACCGGTTTGCTGTTTGCGTCAATCGGCTGATAAATAAGGGAGTGCTTATTTGGTATGCTTCTTGTCATTATCTTATTAAAATAACGCATGGCATTAGGGCATCGGAGTATGAACAGGAAATAAGAAGAACGGTATGAAGAGAAGATGTTGTTACATTGAAAGTTTGTTTCTGGCAGGGATTATCTGCTTGTCAGCTTGTGGCAGTAAGAATCCGGGAGTCAGTAAGGAAGAACTGAAAAAAGAATTTGTCAAAGACAGAACTCAAAAGGATTCTCCGGTTGAAGAAAGCGCACCATCGGAGTTTGCGGAAGATTATCAGGCTCCTCCGGGTATCAAATATCAGCCCCGGATCATGACTGAAGGTGCGATTGTGCTGAATGTTGAATCGGCGTTGAAGAATGTCCGTCCTTTCCGGCTCAGTGATTTGGGGAAGGAGGTGAATTATAAAAAGATGGAACCCCGATGTGATGGGAGCTCATTGATTAGGATTGATGATGACTTTCTGGTGTTTGCCGAAGACGGACTTTGGTTGCTGGACCGAGATTTTGAGAAAAAGAAAATGCTGGTTCGTTCGGATTTAAAGGTTATTCACAGCGGAGGTGGTTCAGTGAAAGTTGAAGGAGGATATTTCCTGAGAGATTTTTATTATGATCCTGCCAAGGAGCAATTGCGATTTACATGCCGGAATATGAAGACGGGCAAAGCGCATTTAGTGGTTACTTCCTGGGCAGAGTTGCTGGCATCTCCTCAGCCGGTAGAGTTAAAGTCTATCCGCAGTAAGCTCCCGATAGACAGAAATTATCTTTTTTCCATGCCCGACGGTTATGGAATGCGTGTCAGTTGTTCGGATGAACTTTATACGATGGGATTGAAAGGTGATACGCTTTGCCATTTCGTATTGGGGGATAACGAGCGGTACAAGGCCCGGCTTTTTGAGGCTGAAGGGGATATCGTTTACTATTATCAAGGCAACACCATGTTCTACCATGCGTATGGCGGTAAGATATACAGAATAAAAAATGCTTCGACTCTGGAAGTTGCCTATAAACTCGATTTCGGTTCATTGCCCCATCTGACAGGGGCCCGGGTGGCCGGTGGGGCTGATGTGGGTAACTCTTATTTCCTCACTTCGTGCGTTGATACGGATCGCTTCCTTTTCTTAAGCATCGATAAAGGATATGATAGCATAAATGCCCGTAAAAACAGGAGTGTGAAACTTTATTCTCTGGTGTATGACAAGCGGAGCGGAGAGTTTTTCTCCTTGCCTGTGGTGTCTGATAAAGTGAATCCGGAGCAGCCGCTTATCATTGCCGATTTGCCGGAAAGTTTACCTTTTTGGCCCAACCGGAGTATAGAAGGCAATCCGGCCCAGTTTTTCTCTAAAAGTTCTTTGTTAGAGTTGTATCCGGCCCAGATGCGGGAAAATGGGCAAGTGGAGAAGTTGAGTAAGACTGATAATATCTGGTTAATTATTAAATAGGTAAATATGATAAGCCATTATTTAAAAGTAGCTCTTCGGTTGATAAAACGGAGCTTCCTGTTTTCTACCATTAATATGTTGGGATTTGTATTGGGCATGGCAGCTGCATTCCTGATTTATTTGTGGGTAGTGGATGAATTGACATTTGAAGATTATAATCCGGATGCAGGGAGGATATTCCGGGTGATTGAAGCCAATTGTACTGAGAGTGGGGAAATAGTGGAAAGCCCTTTTACAGCCATACCCTTGGCCGAAGCTTTTCGTAAAGAGTTCCCTCAGGTGGAACAGGCTACATACGTTAAAGCCAGGGAGTTAAGGTCTTTGTGCTTGAAGGACCGGAATCTTTCTGCCGATATGATATGTGTCGATACGACATTTTTTGATATGTTTCCCTTCAAAGTGGCAGAAGGTGATCCTTCCAAACTCAAATCGGGCTTCAACCATATAGTACTTTCCGAGAAAATGGCCCGAAAGTTCTTTGGTACAGCTTCGGCAATCGGACAACAGCTGATATATACCGGAGGTATGGATACTGAGTACAGCCTTACGGTAGTCGGGGTGGTAAAAGTGCCCCGTAAGAGTCATCTGCAATTTGATGCTGTCGTCGGACAGGCATTATTTGATAAGATGAACGAGAATGTATGCATCTACCGGAGCGGCACAGACTGGGATCGCAGAGAAGCGAATGTCTACGTGAAAATGCGTTCCGGTTCGTCGATGTCCGATGCAGACAGGAACCAAATGAGTCGTTTGTTGAGTAACCGTGTCCATGCAGAACGTTTACTACGGTTTCAGCCCTTGAATGATATACATTTAAAGACCGACTTTGTAGATGTATCTGTCCGGAATCACGGCAATATGACTTCCATTTTCCTGTTTATAGCTTTGGCCGTATTGATTGTTTTTATGGGGGCATTTAATTTCACTACCCTTTCTACAGCCCGGGCAGCGTTACGTTATAAAGAGATAGGAGTGAGGAAAGTGACCGGTGCCAAGCGTAAAACACTGATTGTGCAGTTTCTTTCCGAAAGTCTGGTGCAGGCGTTCATTTCACTGGTGTTGGCATTAGCCCTGACAGAACTGCTTTTACCACTCTTCAATCAGATGATGGGTAAAGATATTACCCTGCAATTCAGCTGGAGTGTATTGGCCTATATTGTTGTGGGAATTGTCGGTGTGGGATGTCTTTCCGGCAGTTATCCGGCATTTTATCTCTCGGCCATAAATCCGCTGATGGCTTTCAAAGGAGGACAAAAGTCGGGAAAAAAGGGAGGCCTGATACGCGGTCTGCTTTGCGTACAGTTTGTTATTGCCATCACGCTGCTGTTGTATACCGGCATTGTATTCAAACAATTGAATTATTTACAGAATAAAGATTTAGGTCTGAATAGAGAGAATATAGTTTCTGTCTATACGAGTTTATGGTATAACGTTGATGGATTCCGACAAGAAATTCTAAAGAATCCGAATATCCTCAGTGTTTCGATGGGGGCTGAAATTGCCGATTATATGGAAGATAGCAAGGGGCAGGGTGATGTATTGCAGTGGACGGATTCGGAAGGAAAGGTCGATTCACTGCGGATGATGTGTATCTGGGCTGATGGCAATTTTGTGAATACCTTCGGACTGAAACTTCTGAGAGGAGAGATTTTAAAGGCAGATGCCGGAGCTTATTTTAGTGGAGCGTATGATTTTCCGATAATTATTAATGAAACAGCCTGGAAGGCAATGAATGTGTCTGATCCCGTGGGTATGGAGATTAGCGGAGGTTTTGGTGTGGGGAGTTTTAAGAAACGTATTGTGGGCGTTGTGCAGGATTTTAATTTTCAATCGTTGCGTGAAAAAATTAAACCGGCATACCTGATGTACAGTCCGGAATGTCTGGTGAATATACACATTAAGATCTCTCCGGAGCATAAGCAGGAAACTTTGGCGTTTATTCAAAAGAAGTTTGAGGAGATGGCTCCCCTGTTTGTCAAGGAGTTTAAGTATCAGTTTTTTTCAGATGCTTTGAATCGGAATTACGAGAAAGAGCGACAACAAGGCCGGATGCTGTTTTCGTTTACCGTACTTGCTATTGTTATAGCCATGATGGGAGTGTTCGGGCTGGTTTCACTCTCTACCCGGCAGCGTACTAAAGAGATCGGTATCCGTAAAGTGAATGGTGCCCATTCGGATCGGATTGTAAAGATGTTCTGTCTGGAATATCTGAAATGGGTGGGCATTGCCTTTGTGATTGCTTGTCCGTCGGGCTATCTCCTGATGTACTATTGGTTGAGCGATTTTGCCTATCAAACAGCGATCAGCTGGTGGCTGTTTCCGTTGGTGGGACTGATTATAGCCGGCATCACCTTGCTTACGGTGATTGGCCAGACTTGGCGGACGGCTTCACAAAATCCGGTAAAGTCATTGAGATATGAATAATAAAAAAACTGAAAGATTATGATAAAAGCAATTGGATTGACAAAGATATTCCGTACAGAAAGTGTGCAGACTACCGCATTGAACGAAATTAGCATCGAAATATCAGAAGGAGAATTTGTAGCAATCATGGGGCCTTCGGGATGTGGAAAATCAACTTTGCTGAATATGTTGGGCTTGCTGGACAATCCTACTTCGGGGCAGCTGTGGTTCATTGACAAAGAGGTTTCCCGCTACTCGGAAAACGATCGGACGGATATGCGGAACGGGAATATTGGTTTTGTCTTCCAGAGTTTTAATCTGATAGACGAGCTGACTGTGTTTGAAAATGTGGAATTACCATTGCTGTATGCCGGAGTACCGGTTCGTGAACGTGTGGAACGTGTGAACAAGGCGTTGGAAAGAATGCAGATTGCCCATCGTGCGGAACATTATCCTCAACAACTATCCGGAGGTCAGCAGCAGCGTGTAGCTATAGCCCGGGCCATTGTGACGAATCCGCGGATTATATTAGCGGACGAGCCGACAGGTAATCTTGATTCTACCAATGGTAATGAGGTGATGGTCTTGTTGAAAGAGTTGAATAAGGATGGGGCAACTATTGTAATGGTGACCCACTCGGAAGAGAATGCGCGGGAGGCCAACCGTATTGTGAGGATGATGGATGGGTGTATTTTGACGGAAAGCAAACGATGAAGGTTTTTGAATGATAAGCAATAAGCGATCAACGATGAATAATGTGATTAACAGAGAGAATTATGATAACCTATTTTACTCGCTAATTACTTTATTCATCGTTGATCGTTGTTTACCGTCCATCATTCAAGAGCTCTCATCGTTTCAGTTCATATCCAAGCATCATGCCGTCATAGCTGTCTGCCAATGAACTGATGGCCTTGAGAGTGGCACTGCTGCTTTTACTGGATAAGAAAGTGATTAATTTCAGTAACTTATCTGCTTCAAACAGAAGATCCATTTGCTGGGTCGTATAATTGACTTTTGCGTTCATGGGGATCAATTTCATGTACTTCAACTGGAGCATGCCGGTTGTGGGGTTATAAGAGTAGGTACCGTTCAGCTTGCGTTTGCCTAAAGTGCTGACAAAAGTACTGTCTGTGTTGAACGTAAAGCTCAGTTGCCCTTCTTTTATGCCGAGTTTGGCTAATTGTTCATCCAGTTTTTGTTCGGCAGCGGAAGCGGCAACCGTTCCTCCGGCTTTTTTCAGCAGATTTTCCGATTCGAATTCAATGGCGGAGCCGGTATAACGCCAGGTTCCGGTCATATCCACTGTTTCGGTATGCCCGGTGACCGCATTGACCACTTTGGAAATATTGTCTTTGTTGAATAGATCTTTAATGGATTGTGCACGACCTGTGGCCGGTACAAGCAGCAGTGTGGCAAGAACTGCCAATGATAATAGTTCTCTTTTCATTTTGATATCTCTGTTTTTACTTTGAATAAAGTTCTTTGTTAATTGATTCGATGTAATTTAATACTTCTGTTCTACCAAGGCATTCTTCCGATGAAGTGATGAAGTAGGGGGGGAGTTCTTCCCACTGTTTCCGTAACTCCTTCAGATATGCGTTGATATTCATTTTGAGTCGTCCTCCTTTTAGCTTGTCTGCTTTGGTGAAGATAATGGAAAAGGGGATTCCGTTCTCACCCAACCATTCCATGAACTCTATATCTATTTTCTGGGGCTCCAACCGACTGTCTATCAATACGAAAAGATTGGTCATCTGTTCCCGCTCGAGGATATAGTCTTCGATGATAGTGCGTATTTGCTCCTGTCCTTTCTGGCCTCGTCTGGCATATCCGTATCCGGGGAGGTCAACCAGATACCAACTGTTATTGATCAGAAAATGGTTGATAAGCATTGTCTTACCGGGAGTGGCGGAAGTCATGGCCAGTCCCTTTCGGGCGGTCAGCATATTGATGAGGCTGGATTTGCCCACATTGGATCGGCCGATAAAGGCGTATTCGGGAAAGGTGCCTGCAGGACATTTTTTCACGTCCGTGTTACTAATTACAAACTCAGCATTGGTTATTTCCATATTTCTTGTTAGTTTTTAAATTCATTTTTTAGTTGTTTTTCTTGATGCGATCCACATCCCTGCAAAAGTAAGCATACCGTTCAGCATCAGTAATTCATAACCAAACTGATAGCCGGTTTCCTGACGGGCAAGCCTATCGGCTGCGTAACATATCAGCGGTGAAACTATCGCAATAAACGGTATGTACCGATCGTTTGTTTGCCGTCGGGTAAACAAACCGAAAGCAAACATTCCCAAAAGAGGGCCATACGTATAGGAAGCTATGATGTAAATGGCATCAATAACACTTTGATTGTTCAATGCATCGACAAGGCAGATAAAGAAAACAAGCAGAATAGAGAGCCCGATGTGTACCCGGTTTCGTTTTTTACGGGCTATTCCTTCTGTGTCTTTCCCTGTGTCGAGCAGATCGATGCAAAAGCTCGTTGTCATGGCGGTCAAAGCCGAATCCGAATTACTAAAGGCGGCGGCAATGATACCGATTGTGAATAGAATCAGCACTCCTTCTCCCAGATACCCTTGAGTAGCAAACATAGGCAGGATATCGTCACCGGTTGCCGGAAGTTCCAGCTGCATCTCCTGAGCAAGGACCAGTAATAAAATGCCAAGGCCGAGGAACAGCAGGTTGAGCGGGGCGAATGCGAAGCCATAACAATACATATTTTTCTGTGCGTCACGCAGGCTACGGCAAGAAAGGTTTTTTTGCATCATGTCTTGATCGAGTCCGGTCATAACGATAACAATGAAAATCCCGCTCAGAAACTGCTTGAAGAAATTCTGGCGTGACATCCAGTCGTCAAATACAAAAATGCGGCTGTGTTCATTGTTACTGATTGTCTGTATGACTCCGCTGAAGTCGAGATTTAGTTTTGCTGTGACAAAAACAAGGATACAGATCAGTGCGGCAATCAGACAGAAGGTCTGTAAGGTGTCTGTCCAAACGATAGTTTTAATACCGCTCTTGTGAGTGTATATCCAGACTAAGGCTACCGATCCGGCAGCAATACTCCAGAATGGTATGCCCATGTCGCGAAACACATAGGTATATAGAATCAGACAGACGAGGTATAGTTTTGCAGCTGTGCCCAGCATACGCGAAAGAAGGAAAAAAGAAGCTCCTGTACGGTAGGCGCGCTTTCCGATACGGGTATCCAGATAAGTGTATATGCTGGTCAGGTTGAGTTTATAATAGAGTGGGAGGAGTATATGGGCAACTGCCAGGTAACCGAAAAAGAATCCGAATACAGTTTGCATATACGTCATATCCATCGCCTTTACCATGCCGGGTACAGATACGAAAGTCACTCCCGAAATGGATGCGCCAATCATTCCGAAAGCAACGATGTACCACGGAGACTGGTTTTCTCCTTTGAAAAACGCTGCATTCGAACCTCCTTTCCGTCCGGTGATACGGGCTATCAGCAAGAGAATGGCAAAGTAACATACAATAGTGACAAGTATCATCATAACGGGTACAAAGGTAACACTTATTTTGTAAACGATGATTGCTAATTAAAATTTGATATTTATCTCTACGGGTCTATAATGGAATTTTATATATGGATCAGCAATATTTATAGACGAATAAATAATAAAAGTTTGGTAATCACCCGCACCGCTCTGTTGCAGGTAAACACACCCTCTTGTAACAGTTGAAACACCCGCCTATGCTGCGTTTATTTAGATATTAACGATTGATAAGCAAATGATGAATAACCATATTTATGTCAATATGACGGCATAAACAACTGCCGAAACTGAGAGGCTTATTATAGAATAAATAGTGGCAGCCTTTGGTGATTTCTTCACGAGCTTCACGATACCCATCAAAAGGCCACCCAATATAGGTGTCAGGGTGCCGAGTGTTATTAACAGATTTCCATCGCCATTGGGATCTAATACGATGCCCATGACGGCATAGACAGGAATAATGCTGGCCAATAGCGCGAGAACGGTAACGCTTCTTGATATAGTTTTCATTATGACTGGGGTGCTTTATAAATTAGTCCGACAAATTTAGAAATAATAATGGATAAAGAACGATTCAAATACTGGTTACGGATAGAAAGTTTCTGTTTGAGGCAGTTTGGGAGCGGTGAGAAGTGGGAGCTGATTCAGTTCAGATTTGTAATGGTTCTGATTTCACCACAGATTACACGGATTGATAATTAATTTCGTTGAGAATAAGATTAAAGAATCTGTGCTCATCCGTGTAGTCTGTGGTGAAATGGATTTAGTTTTCCAGTAGTTTTTTCATCACCTTCTCTTCTTGTCGGATACGTACAGCCAGCAAGCATACATAAATCGGTAGCCCGATAAATAGCGTGTACCAGGCATTACAGAGTAAACCAACTCCAATTAGCTCAGGTATGATATTCAGATAGTAATTGGGATGTCGCACCGTCCTGAAAAGGAAGCTCTTTTCAATGCGTTGACTGGGAACAATATAAAGTTTCACTGTCCATACATCGTGTAGTTTATAGATGACATAGAATAACATAGCATAGGCAAAGCCCATTACAAGAACACCACACACGGAGAAACAGTTGAAGGTAGTTCCCGAAATATACGCTTCATAAAGGGCGGATAAATAGTAAGCGACATGCGCTAATGTCAGTAATAACGAATTAACTTTACCATATTGTACAGCTCCGTTTTTCAGGAGACGTTTTTCGTTACGAATGGAATAGGCCAAGGACAACAATCTGAGTGTAAAAAAGACGATAAATGTAATAATGATATTCTGCATTGTTTTTGTATTTTAGGGAGCAAAGATAATTTTTTATTTTCGTTCTCAAAATGACGAAGGAATGCCCGGCACAAACGAGCCAAAACTCAGTTCATTTCAGAATAGCTATGAATTGGCGGATGGGCATAGGAGTTTTTAAATACTGGTTAAAAATATGCGGCTTTCATTCTGATCTGTTTGATATTTGTGAAAAAAGGAATTTGCTGAAGATAAAATCTAAAAAGCGGTTTTAAAAGTAATTCCGTGAGATTATAACCTGGAACCGCTTATAAAACCGCTTTCCGTTTACAAAGGTTTTAACTTCAACTCTATTTGTGTAACTGAGCCCGAACGTATGGTACGTCCCGAAGACCATATTTCATAGTTCTCCGTACCACTGCCATATTGAACGGCGAAAGTAAAGAATCTGTCTTTACTTGACTCGAACCACTCATCATAAGTAAAAATGAAAGTGGCCACTCCTTTAGAGTTGGTTAATGCATATGCTGTAGGAGTCGTTCGATTATCCTTTTTGAACTCTTCATAAGTTTTTTCATCGAACATTTGGACGATTTCGTTAGACAGGGGTTTGTCATCAGCACTGATCACAGTGACTAATACCTGCGTATCATTTTTGTTTTCATCATCGCTGCTACAGGATGTAAGCACTAAACTAATGAGGGTGAATAGATAGAAAGTAGTCTTTTGTAAGTTCATAATTTTAGTTATTTAGCTATAATAACAAAAATGTGCCGTTGGTTGTTCAATGTATAAGAGGTAGCCATCGGGAACCGCACTTGTTCATGTCCTAAGAAATATGATCTGAACATTTAGGAATATTTGAGATTAATTTTCATCATCTGATACTTGAAAATGATAGTTCGGCGGTGTCGAACCTGATTGCGGTATGTGTCTGTGAGCGTTATTCTGAGCTGTTTTTATAGTTCCGTAATGATAGGTTGTCTCGGAAATTGTAATAGAAGAAATGAACATGCCGATTGAATAAGTTTCCTATTTTATCAGTGGCAGATTTGCCATTTATAAAATATGCGTATCTTTGTGCTTCATTAAGTATACAATATCTTTATGGGAGAGTTGAAGTGCTTTTATATTAAATCTGTCGCTTCTATGCGTATTGATATATACTTTATTGAAAATTAAATAGATATACTTGTTTGTATATGAATCAACAATATCCATCGACGTTGCTTGAAAAAGCCGTCGGAGAATTTTCTAAATTGCCGGGTATCGGACGGAAAACAGCTATGAGACTGGTGCTTCATTTATTGCGTCAGGATACATCTGTGGTAGAAGCTTTCGGAAGCTCTATTATAACTTTAAAGCATGAGGTGAAATATTGCAAGGTGTGTCATAATATATCTGATACAGAGACTTGTCAGATCTGCGCAAATCCGCAGCGAGATGCGTCTATGGTTTGTGTCGTAGAGAATATACGGGATGTGATGGCTGTAGAGGCTACTCAGCAATATCGTGGGCTATACCATGTTTTGGGTGGTGTAATTTCACCTATGGATGGGGTGGGGCCGGGCGATTTGCAGATAGAAAGCCTGGTGCGTCGGGTAGCCGAAGGCGGAATAAATGAAGTCATTCTTGCTCTCAGCACAACCATGGAAGGGGATACTACAAATTTTTATATTTACCGTAAACTTGAGAAAATGGGTGTCAAACTGAGTGTGCTTGCCCGCGGGGTATCTATTGGTGACGAGTTGGAATACACTGATGAGATAACATTAGGTAGAAGTATCGTGAACCGCACAACGTTTACCGGAACCGTTTAAAATGGAATTACTGTAATTGATAATCATTATATATAATAAATGGAAGAACAAATAAAACGCGTTGTGAAAAGCCAGAAGATACAGTATATTTCTTTTTGGATCATTCCGTTACTGTTGGTACTGCTTGGAGAAGCTGGTGTGTTGCCTGTTGGAATAAAAGCAGACAATGTAAGGGCCGTTTATGTTTTTGAAACAATCGGTATTTTGATAACCGCTGTCTGTATACCACTTTCTCTTAAATTATTCAGTTTTGTTTTGACAAAGAAAATAGATCAACTGACGTTTCCGGTCGCATTGATCCGCTATATGCTTTGGAGTGCTGTTCGGCTGGCTTTACTGGAATTTGTAGTGGTGTTTAATCTGGCAGGTTACTACTTTACACTTAGTAGTACAGGTGCGCTATGTGCACTTATAGGTCTGACGGCCTCCTTTTTCTGTCTTCCGGGAGAGAAAAGATTACGTGCCGAGCTACATATCAACAAAGAATAAATGATGAAACAATCTTTCTTAACCAATGAGCGAATATACCTCCGTGCAGTGGAACCGGAGGATTTGGATATCATGTACGAAATGGAAAATGATCCTTCCATGTGGGATATCAGTAGTTTTACAGTTCCGTATTCTCGTTTTGTGCTGAAACAATACATTGAAGGTTCGCAGAGCGACATGTTTGCTGATAAACAGCTGAGGTTGATGATTATGCGCCGGAATGACAATCGTGCTTTGGGAACAGTTGATATAACTGATTTTGTGCCCTTGCATTCAAGGGGAGCAGTCGGAATTGCCGTTCATAGGAATTATAGACAGGAGGGGTATGCTGCCGATGCATTGAAGCTGCTTTGTGAATATGCTTTTAATTTTTTATTTGTGAAACAATTGTATGCCCATATAGCTATAGATAATGAGGCCAGTTTACGATTGTTTACTTCTTGTGGATTTACCCAATGTGGGGTATTGAAAGATTGGCTGTTGACACACGAAGGTTATAAAGATGCAGTACTTGTGCAATGTATGAATCCTAAGCGGTAATTTTAGTTTAGAGAAGGAACTTGTGGGAAGCGGGACCAAGTTTCATACTTGCTACCCAATTTCCCTAAAGCTTCTTTCCACATGCCTTTTATATCTTCATTCATTAAATAGGTGTTTTCTTCTTTTGAAATAATCCAGGTATTCTCTTTTATTTCCTGAATTAGCTGTTCGCACTCCCAACCGGAGTATCCGAGAAAAAAGCGTATCTTTCCTTTTACAGGATTTCCTTGTAAAATGTATCTTTTGATAGCATCGAAATCTCCATTGAGGTATAATCCATTATTGATCGGAAGGGTTCCGGGAATTTCGCGTAGAGTATGTAAATAGAATAGGGTATCGGTTCCGATAGGACCACCTTTGTGTAGCGGAATATCTTCTATATATTTAAATTCTTTAATAATATCATTGAGCATCAATGGGAGTTGTTTATTTATAATCAATCCCATGCTTCCTTCCTCAGTATGATCGACAAGTAATACTACTGACCTTCCGAAGGTTACGTCGTGGAGGAAAGGTTCTGATATCAGAATCTTTCCTCTCGATGGCATTACGTTATTCGATTGGATCTTAAATATGTCGGAATTGATGTTCATGCCCCTAATTTAAAGATTTATTTTACACGAACAAACAATATTCCTCTTTTTTTCGATTTAGTGTGCTCTTTTTAAGATATAGGATGGTTCTCGGCAAATAATTTCATTCTTTCATCCAACTGAGTATATTGGTGCTCTTTAATGAAAGAAGTGCATGCACGCAATCCCTGTTGATGGCTTCCTGTGGTAACTAAAGAAATTGCACTCACTCCATAGTACATCAATTCTTTAGCTAACTCTCCACCGGTCATTCCCGGATAGCCAATGGTGAAATAAAAACCGTCGGCAACAGGATCTTCAAGATCTTTATCGTATACCAAATGGAAGCCGTAGCGTAAGAATATCTCTTTTAACTTACGGGCACGTTCACCATATATCTTCACTTCATTTAGGAAATTGTATTTACCTTCATTGGCTGCTTTCAGCATAGCTGCCATAGCGAATTGTGCCGAATGACTGGTTCCTGACGAGAGAGCATACAGTACACGATGGATAAATACAGTACCAAAAGTGCCGCCTCCGTAGCGTTTGTCGAATCCGGGATAATGGCGATGATATAATTTATCAGAGATACAGCTGACACCGATACGTTGTCCTGCATAACTGAATGCTTTAGAACCGGATATAAGTAGAATATAGTTGTCTGTGTAGTGTGCTACCGAAGGTTGGTAAGGTGCGTGATATGGATTGCTTAGATCTTGACGGAAGTCCATAGCAAAATATGCCAGGTCTTCAAGGATAATCACATCGTATTGGGTCGCTAATTCACCGATAATCTTCAGCTCTTCATCTTTCAAACAAATCCAGCTTGGATTATTGGGATTCGAATATATGATAGCTGAAATATTTCCTTTTTTCAGATAGCTTTCAAGTTTCTCTTTTAATTTGTCTCCTCGGTAGTCGTAAACATCAAATGTTTCGTATTTCTGCCCCATAACAACTAATTGTTGTTTTTGTACCGGAAAACCGGGATCTATGAATAAAATTGTATCTTTCTTTTCGTCGCATTGACTGCAAGTCAGGAAAGATGCGAAAGTACCCTGCATAGATCCTGTGACAGGTACACAACCTTCCGGTTTGAGATCTATATTGATAAATGCTTTTATGAATTTTGATGCTTCCTGTTTTAGTTCCGGCAATCCATTAATATCAGGATATAAACTTGCTATTCCGTTTTGCAGTGCTTCTATTTCGGCCTTCACTCCTACAGAAGAGGGGGGAAGACCTGGTACTCCCATTTCCATTTTTATAAATTCAACTCCGGATGTTGCTTCTGCTTTCGCTGCTATGGCTTTTACTTCACGGATGGTTGCTTTTGAGAAGTCGGCTATTTGAAATTCTTCGATAGTTTCATCAATAAGATGCCGTTTGATAGGTGTATCTTTCATGTTTCTTTTTATTGCTTTATAATTTGTGTCACAAAGATAGGTATAATCTACTTATAATCAACAAATGAATAAGAAAGATGAAAAAAAATCTTTCTTAGCTATTGCAGATATAAAATAAATATCTACCTTTGCAACCGCAATCGAGAGAGATAGCGATTAAGAAATGAAATTCTGGTGCGTTAGTTCAGTTGGTTAGAATACATGCCTGTCACGCATGGGGTCACGGGTTCGAGTCCCGTACGCACCGCAAAGGAGAATTGAGAATAAATATTTAGCACTGATATTCAATATATTAGTGCTTTTTTTATGTTCTTACCTTTGCTACACTTTTAAAAATGGTGTGCATAATATGCGACCAATTATTAGTAACCCGTGCGACCAATCCATGCGTAACATTCATGTATTTTAACTAACTGAACTAATGAATGTTATATATTGGTTACTTTTTAAATTTTGTACCTTCCGTCTTATATGAATACGTTTTTCTATCTTAAGTCCATCATTTATCATGTAAAGTGATTTTGTAAAAGGATGAGATCCTTATGTCATATAAGCAAAAAAGACTGTATGGAGTTTCGTTCAGAACAGTCTTGCAATTCAATGCATTTTTTGTCTTGTTTTGGTATTATTGGTGTCCCATTCCACTTCAGTTTGTTGACTAATCCTTTCTTTTGAGTAACATGCCAAGACACAGCTATCTATCTTCTACCTTTTCCTTTGTTTAGTCCTCCCATAGGAGTGGAGATAAGGACAGCTTTTAATGGTTCTACCATATCAACTTTACGTTCATAAATTCCCATGTGTTTCTTTCCTTTAAAACGGTTCTTCTCCAAATTTGGTGGTAAATTCTTTATTTCTTTATTTTCAAGTTGATAATTGTCCTTTTTGCTTGCTTTAATAAGAAAAAATAGACACCGGCTGAATAAGATAACTCAAGTTTCGGAAGTGAATTTGCGCCGTCTGAACCGGTATCTTCATCCTTATCCCTTTCTTCAATTAACATTGTTAACGCCTTTTGCAGTTTGTCAGGTTCTTATGCGCAAATAATAAGGCTTTTGCATTTAAAGAACTTGTTATTCACATCCAAAGAACAAGCTTTAACTCTGTGTTAAAACAAAGCTTTTGAAGATAGAAATCTTACTTTTTAAAGATATTGATTTTCAGATGGTTTATTCTAAAATTCGCTTCTTCACCTCATGGATGGACTCTTCGGGGGAAAGTCGGGATACTTGCTTTTTTGTCAACTATAAACGAGGGCTTACACTTCCCTTACCACCAAATTTGAAGAAGAACCTTTAAAACTGTTATTCTGTATTTTGCATTGTGCTTTGAATGATAAATAATTGGAAATTATTCCTTTAAAGTAAGATCTATTGATAAATAAATCTCTTATTTCCAACTTGGAAGTGGATAAACATGAATTTGTATACGGATTTTTTGTTTTGATGAGTTCCAATATATCGTTTACTTTTACATTATATGCTTTGGCAATGTCTCCGATAGTCATTCCAGCTATATTCTTGAATTTCTTTCGGCTATAGGAATCGTTTGGATTGGGAACTAAAAAATTCTTTTGGCGTATTAGTTCCTTTTCCTCTTGGCATACTGCTTCCTTTTTCTTTTGCGTGACCTGTTTAATTTTCCTTAGTTCAGTCAGTTGTTCAAGGAAATAGAGTTGTATCTTATATTTATTAATCATATTCATGACTCTTAATTGGAAAACTTTATTGTTTAGTAGATTCTCTTCCAAAAGTTCTTTGATTATCAAATCTATTTTTCTGTGGTATTAACTGGTATATAATTGGTTAGCTCCATGGATGTATGTCTTTAAGGTTTCAGACAAATTTAATTATAATTTGGGTAATATGATTAGGATTGAATAAAAAAGATGAGGAATCTTTCACTTTCCTACAAAGGAATACATAACCCATACCATAAATCTTTTTATGAAAAGACTTCCTCTGGTGATAGACAATATGCCAAAAGAAGAACAAAAAACAATATCATTCTTCATTGGTAGAAACTTGGCAGAATCAGAAGTCCCTCTTCTGCTAATTACCCGGAAAGAGATTGAGTATGGGGTAAATATTGTTTCTGCTGCATTTGCAAACGAGAAAAATCAAGAACCAAGACTTTCCTCTGTTAAAATGTTTTCTACTTTTGTTGGAAGGGGACTTCTCTGATAGTAATTTTTTACTCTAAGAATTCTTTTTCAGCAACTGAGGAAAAACTAATTCAATAGCTAACGGATGATTGTCAATACACAAACGAGGGTGGTGATTAGTAAATCTGCAAGATCCTCACGAAGAAACTTTGTTGCCTGTTGTATGCGGTAAGCAATGGTTTTTATTGAAACTCCGGAAATCTCAGCAATTTCTTTATAACTCTTTTTGGTAAAACGATGCATAAGAAAAGCCTCCCGATAAGAAGTTGGTAAGCCATCTATGGCTTCTTTTATCCGTCTGGAAAGCTCTTGAAATTGAAATGCTTCTACACCATGTATTAGCTTTTCCATTTCTTCATAAAATATGGTATCAGCTTGATTTTTCAAATTTTTCTGCTTAATGCAGTTGAGTGACCTGTGATATACCGATTTGAGTAAATATCGACCTAATGAAGTTTCAACCTGGAGTGTCTGGCGATGTTCCCACAACCACAAAATTGCGTCTCCGGCTATTTCTTTTGACTCTTCATTATCTACAAACCTATTCCCATATGCGCAAAGAATTGGGTAGTACTTTTTAAATATACTATCGAAAGCTATTACTTCTCCTTTTCTCAGTGCAATTAATAAATATGCATCTTCATTGCTGTGTTCCATGTCTGCAATGATAATGCTTGTATTTTAAATACATACAATAACTGTTATTAATTATAAAGTTTATTAATATTAAGTAATGTTAATTATGAAAATGAGTTTAGTATTTTTTATTTCCCGGTTGTCTCTTTAATAAATTTATCATGGAAATGGATTATTCGAATATAGAAGACTTGCTCATTAGCTATTATGATGGTAAAGCGACAGCAGATGAAGTACGGGAAATAGAAGCCTGGATCAAGTCGTCAGATGGGAATAAAAAGAAGGCTATTGACATTTATACTCTTCTTCTTATGACCGACGCACAGCAAGTCGCTGAAAATATAGATTTGAATGAAGAGTTAACCAAGGTGAAAGGGCATATGCAGGGAAGCAAGTATCATATTCCCTGGTGGAGTTGGATGCAGCGCGTAGCCGTGTTTTTACTTATACCGATGACAATTACTATTTTTATTTTGCTCTATCAATCGGGATCAGCTGCGCCTATCCGTACCCAATTATACGAAATCCGTACACAGCCTGGGATGATTACCTCATTTAGATTACCGGACAGTACTTTGGTGTATTTGAATTCTGGTTCAGTTTTGAAGTATCCTTCAGCTTTTACTGGTGATATTCGTGAAGTAAGTCTGGATGGTGAAGCTTATTTTGATGTGACTAAGGATTCCACTCGCAAATTCATTGTTTCAACGCTTCAAAATTCTAAAGTGGAAGTTTTGGGTACACGTTTTAATCTGGAAGCATTCGGCAATATGGATGAAGTCACTACAACGTTGATAGAAGGTAAAGTAGAATTTATATATCAGCAGGCAGGTACTAAACGTAAAGTGACAATGAAGCCGGGACAGAAAACCATTTATAACAAGAAGAACGAAGAAATTTTATTAAAGAGTACGAATGGAGAATCAGAATTGTCGTGGAAAGATATGAAAATGATATTTGACCGAACTCCTATGAGGGATGCATTACGCATGCTGGGGAAACGTTATAATGTAGACTTTATAGTAAATACTTCTAAGTATGACAAATATACATTCACCGGTATGTTTACAGATCAATATGTAGACGAAATCTTGGAAAACTTTAAAATTTCATCATGCATTCGTTGGCGGGTCATTAAGGCAAAAGATAACGATCAGAAGAAGCGGGTTATAGAGATATATTAGAAAGAACCCTTGTGTTTAACTAAATTTGATACTATTATGAAACATTACAAGCCTCCTTAATTAAAAAGACATACAGGCATGATGCGCCAACATCTGCCTGTATGTGAAAGCCTTTAAACTGTTTGCGCGCAAACAGAATAAATTATTTCTTAACTTTAATTCATGCAAAGATATGAAGAAAAACAACTATGTCCAACAATTATGGGCGGATAATCCCATGCCTGCCGTTTGGAAAAAATTTCCATTAACTATGAAATTGCTTTTTGTGTTTTCTTTTTGTTTTGTTGGTTTACTATGTGCCAGCGACAGTTATGCCCAACGCACTATAATCAATGTGGAAGCAAAAAATCAGACTGTAAAAGAAGTACTTTCCCAAATTGAGTCACAATCTGAATTTAGTTTTTTTTATAATGATAGTCATGTTGATATTAACCGCCGGGTATCAATATCAACCGGGTACAATAACATCTTTACTATATTGAATGAGGTGTTTAAAAATACTAATGTAAAATATGTTATAAATAACAAGAAAATAATATTGTCCACGAAGATACCGGATACATCTTCCGTAAAACAGACAATACATATAAAGGGAAAGGTGACGGACATATCCGGCGATCCGGTGATTGGAGCTACTGTTATGGAGAATAGCACTAAAAACGGCGTGATAACAGATCTGAACGGAAATTTCACTCTGGATGTCTCTTCGCCTAACACTACTATCACAGTTTCTTATGTAGGTTATGTATCTCAGACTGTGAAGGCGCAAGGTGACAAAGTTTTGTCGATTATTCTGAAAGAGGATATGCAAATATTGGATGAAGTCGTGGTCGTAGGTTTCGGTACACAAAAGAAAGTGAATTTGACCGGTTCTGTATCTACGGTAAATGCTGATGAATTATTGTCGCGTCCGGTTTCCAACGTAAGCCAGGCTTTACAGGGATTGGTTCCGGGAATGAATTTTTCCTATGCTTCCGATGGCAATGGCGGTGAGATAGGTGCGGACATGAAGGTCAATATTCGTGGAACAGGTACTATCGGCGCTGGTTCCAATGCGGCTCCGTTAATCCTGATCGATGGTATGGAAGGAAATATGAATATGCTGAATCCGAATGATATTGAAAGCATATCAGTTCTGAAAGACGCTGCCGCCTCATCTATCTATGGTTCGCGTGCACCTTTCGGGGTAGTGCTGATAACAACTAAGAAAGGAAAAGCCGGGAAGGCAACCGTTAATTACAATAACAGTTTTCGTTGGTCGCAGGCTATCAATCTGCCGCATGTGGCAGATGCATACACATATGCTATGTATTTCAATACTATGCAGCGGAATGACGGTGTAACGGCAGTACAGTTTGATGATACCCGCCTTCAAGCTATCAAAGATTATGCATCGGGAGTGATTACCACTACTACTCAGCCTAATAGGAATACCCCTACTATTTGGGACTGGATCGGCAATACGGATACGGATTGGTATGATGTAGTATTCGGAGGAACGGCATTTTCACAGGAGCATTCGCTGAGTGTTAGTGGCGGAACGGAGAAAATACAGTATTATTTTTCGGGAAATTACATGGGGCAGGAAGGCATGATGGCTATCCGTCGTGATCAATTGCAGCGTTACTCGGTGACGGGAAAGATTAATGCAGAACTTTTTCCCTGGCTTCATATGAATTATAGTATGAAATACATGAGAAAGGATTATTCCAAACCTACTGCCATGACCGATAATACTCTTTATCAGAATATTTCCAAACGTTGGCCGATGGAACCTACTGTAGATCCTAATGGATATCCAATGGGTAATACAATCATCCGGCCTATTCTCTATGGAGGTGACAATAACTCGCAGACTGACTGGTTATACCAACAATTTCAGATAGTGGTGGAGCCTGTCAAGAACTGGAAAATTTTCGGAGAGATTAATTATAAAGTGATCGATGATTTTTCCCATACAGATTATTTAAAGGTACCACAAATGAATGTAGCCGGTGAACCTTATTTAGGTAGTACATGGCAAACATCGAAAGTTACAGAAAACGCTGAACGTACCAATTATTTCAATACAAATGTTTATAGTGAGTATAGCAGAACTTTTGTTGAAGCACATCATGTAAAAGTGATGGCAGGATTTCAGGCTGAATTGAGTAAATGGAGACAGCTGAGGGCTACGAAGCAGGATTTAATATCAGAATCTATTCCTAACATAAATGCTGCCACAGGAAAATCTACTATTGATGCATCCCAACTGACTCATTGGGCTACAGCCGGCTTCTTCGGTCGACTTAATTACGACTATAAAGAACGTTATTTGTTCGAGATGAATCTTCGTTATGACGGAACTTCACGTTTTGCAAGGAATAAGCGCTGGAACTTATTTCCATCGTTCTCTGCCGGATGGAATGTGGCGCGTGAGGTATTTATGGAACCTTATAACGATGTTATCAATAATTTGAAAGTCCGTGGCTCTTGGGGAGAGCTTGGCAATCAGAATACGACAAATCTATATCCGTATATCCAGTTGATGAAATTTGTTGCTGAAGATCCTAACTCTAATTGGCTGATTGAAAACAAGCGTCCCAACACGGCGAATGCACCGGATTTAATCTCGGCGTTATTAGGCTGGGAAACCATGCGGTCATGGAATATTGGTTTCGATTTGGGATTGTTGAGCAACCGCTTGACTGTAAGCCTTGACTGGTTTAATAGGAAAACCATTAATATGGTGGGACCGGCTCCCGAACTTCCTGTGACTCTGGGAGCGAATGTTCCTAAAGTGAACAATGCCGATATGCAGTCTACCGGTTTTGAACTGGATTTAGGATGGAGGGACCAAATCAGAGGATTTAATTATGGAGTCCATCTGTTACTTTCGGATGACCGCCAGAAGATTTTGAGGTATCCTAATAAGACGGGTAAAATCGACACTTGGTATGCAGGTGAATATAGCGGTAATATATGGGGATTTGAAACAATCGGTGTAGCCAAGAGTCAGGAAGAAATGGACGCCCATCTTGCTTCACTACCGAATGGCGGACAGGATGCTTTAGGCAGTAAATGGGGTGCGGGTGATATCATGTACCGCGATTTGAATGGCGATGGTAAGATTTCCTCCGGGGCCACTCTCAATGACCCGGGAGATAGGAAGATTATTGGAAATAATTCTCCGCGATTCAAATTTGGTCTGGATTTGAATGCGTCCTGGAAAGGTTTCGATGCGCGTTTGTTCTTCCAAGGAGTTGCAAAGCGTGACGCATGGTTAGGTGATAATATGTTCTGGGGAGCTACAGGCGATATATGGCAATCAGCATGTTTTACTCCTCATCTTGACTTCTTCCGTGAAGGCGATGATTTCTGGAGTCCTAATACAAATGCTTATTTCCCGAGACCACTATCTGTCAATTATGCTAAGAACCAACAAGCGCAGACCCGTTATTTGCAAAATGCCGCTTATGTACGATTGAAGAATTTGTCGATCGGCTATACTATACCTGCACGGATAACATCTAAAATGGGTATTTCCAACCTGCGCATATTCTTCTCAGGAGAAAACCTGTTTACACTTACGGGATTGCCGCAAGGATTTGACCCGGAAACAATCGGTACCGGATACGGATCAGGTTCATATACTTCAGGAAAGACTTACCCGTTGTCTCGTACTTTCTCCACAGGATTTAGTGTTAATTTTTAATTGATGACGTATGAAAAAGATAATTCAATATTTGTTTTTGTTGGCAGGAGGAAGTTTTATTCTTTCTTCTTGCAATGATTTCTTGGATAAGGAACCTTTGGATAGTGTGACTCCGGACAACTTCTTCTTTAATGAAAGTGACTTGGCAGCCTATGCAGTGAAACATTACAACTTCACGACTCATGACGGATGGAATGCGGGTATTTGGAAAAATGATAATGCAACCGATAATCAGGCTGCTACCAGTTATGATAATAAGTGGATTCCCGGTCAATGGAAAGTGACGGAAGCTTATAGTAATTCTAATAACGATCCTTGGTCTTTTGCGCCTATTCGTGAAGCAAATTATTTCCTTGAAACAGTAATACCCCGTTTTGAAAAAGGAGAAATAGAAGGTACGGAAGCCAATATCAAACATTATATTGGCGAAATGTATTTTTTACGTGCTAAAAATTATTTATCTAAATTACAGACCTTCGGTGATTTTCCTATCATAACAAAAACATTGCCGGACGAAAGTGGGGCTTTGGTCGCAGCCAGTAAAAGGGAGCCACGTTATAAAGTCGCTCGTTTTATTTTGCAAGACTTGGATAATGCCATCGGTATGTTAAGCAATAATATTCCCGGTGGAAAGAACCGTATAACCAAAAACGTGGCTTTATTATTGAAATCAAGAGCTGCTTTATTTGAAGCCTCCTGGCTGACATATCATAAAGGTACGGCTTTAGTTCCGGGTGGCCCGGGGTGGCCAGGAAAGACAGAAGATATAACGGGTTTTAATATAGATACAGAAATTGCATTTTTTCTGAAGGAGGCTAAGGCTGCAGCTAAGGAAGTGATCGGCAATGCGGTCCTGGTACAGAATACAGCGAAAGACTGTACGGATGAAATAGTTAAGACAGATGAAGACGTGTATAAAATGAGCAATCCTTATTTTGCCCAATTTTCTGCAGATAACCTGGAAGGATATTCGGAAATATTAATGTGGCGTCAGTACAATCTGCTTGAGTATAAAATCATGCATTCGGCTCCTTATTATATTCGAGTGGGAGGAAATACAGGATATACCCGGAACTATGTAGAGAGTTTCCTTTGCCGTGACGGCAAACCGATTTATGCAAGCGATGAATATAAAGGAGACGGGTCATTACTGAATGTACGTAAAAACCGAGATTTGCGTCTGCAACTTTTCATGATGACTCCCAGTGAAACACTGAGTCCGACTATCATGAATGGTACCCCGGATTTGCTACCGGAAGCTCCGAATCTTTTGGATATAACAGAAGCGAAATGTGTAACAGGTTATCAGGTTCGCAAAGGGCTTTCCGATCATTGGTATCGTGATGGCAATACGGCGATCGAAGGTTGTCCGGTATATCGTGCAGCCGAGGCATATCTGAATTATATAGAAGCCGACTGTATGGAACATAACGGTACATCTATCAGCTCAGAAGCGGCCGGTTATTGGGGAGATCTCCGTGAAAGAGCCGGGTTGCCGAGAGATTATGCAGTGACAGTGAATAATACGGATCTTTCCAGAGAGAGAGATTGGGCGGTATATTCGGCAGGAAAAGAAGTTTCTCCTTTATTGTATAATATACGTCGTGAACGGCGTTGTGAGCTCATGGCGGAAGGTCTTCGTATGATGGATTTAAAACGGTGGAGAGCATTGGACCGAGTTAAGGGTTACATTATTGAAGGTGTCAATCTGTGGGAATCTGATTTGAAAGATATGTATATGAAGGACGGGCAGAATCTTTTAGTACAGGAAGGTGAAACGAACTCCAATGTTTCAAGTTATGCCAATAGTGGTAAGTATCTATGTCCTTATCGTACTACTAAAACAAGCAATCTGATGTATGATGCCGGATATTCGTGGTGTGAAGCACATTATCTGGATCCGATTGCTATCACACATTTCAGAATTACTGCTTCAGACCCTAACGATCTCAGTACTTCTGTTATTTACCAGAATCCGGGGTGGCCAACTGTAGCTAATGAAGGACCGATTGGTATAAAATAAGAAATATTCAACAAGAAACTGCATCTTCATTTTATTAGATGCAGTTTCTTTAATAAATAACAAATATGAAAAAGTTATCTTCATTATTATTCCTCTGTTTTGCAGGTAGTGTAGCTAATGTACATGCAGATAAACGTCCTAACATCCTTTTATTTTTAGTGGATGATATGGGCTGGCAAGATACTGCTGTCCCTTTTTGGAATCAAAAAACGCCCTATAATCTACTTTATGAGACTCCTAACATGGAACGGCTTGCCATGAAAGGAATGAAGTTCACGCAGGCTTATGCCAACAGCATCAGTTCTCCCAGCCGTGTCAGCTTATTCACAGGCATGAACAGCACCTGTCATAGGGTCACTAACTGGACATTGGAACGTAATAAATCCAACGATTCACCCAATGATAGTTTGATCTATCCTCAATGGAATGTAAATGGATTCTGCCAACAAGATAAAATAGAGCATTGTACATATGCAACATCACTGGCGCAAATATTAAAAGACAATGGGTATTACACGATACATTGCGGTAAAGCGCATTTTGGCGCACGCACTACACCGGGTGAAAACCCGCTGAATCTGGGATTCGATATAAACATTAACGGCGGTGCAGCGGGGGCACCGGGCACATATCAGGGAATTACGTACTTCGGAAATGCTCACGATGGGTATCCGGCAAATCCTTTTGCCGTTCCCGGCCTGGAAAAGTACTATGGGAAAGATATCTTTTTGACTGAAGCACTAACCCGGGAAGCAATAAAAGCCCTTGATAAAGAAAGGCGGGAAAATAAACCTTTCTTTCTATATATGGCACATTATGCTATCCATGTACCATTGGAGAAGGATATGAGATTCTATGAGAAATATAAAAGGAAAGGATTATCGGACAATGATGCCGCTTATGCCGCACTTATTGAAGGGATGGATAAAAGCCTGGGCGATTTAATGGATTACCTGGAGAAAAATGAATTAATGGATAATACGATCATTCTTTTCATGTCGGATAATGGGGGCCTGGCATCGGAACCTTATTGGCGAAACCCACTATATGTACAAAATGCGCCGCTTAGCAGCGGAAAAGGATCGGCACACGAAGGTGGCATTCGCGAACCTATGATAGCGTATTGGCCGGACGTTACTATTCCCAATTCCAAATCCGACAAATACCTGATCATTGAAGATTTTTTTCCTACTATTCTCGAAATGGCTCAAATCAAACGCTATCATACCGTGCAGCATATAGACGGCGTCAGTTTTGTTCCTTTACTGAAAGGTACGGGCGATTCTTCAAAAAAACGTTCTCTTTATTGGAACTTTCCGAATGGATGGGGAAAGCCGGGACCGGGCTTCGGAGCCAGTTGTACGATTCGCAAGGGAGACTGGAAATTGATTTACTACTATGGCATGCAGAAGAAGGAATTGTTCAATATAGCTGAAGACATTTCGGAAAAACAGAACCTGGTGGACAAATATCCAGATATGGTTAGAAAATTATCTAAAGAATTAAGTATATATTTGCGGCAAAAGAAAGCCCAACGTCCCTCGTTCAAAGATACGGGAGAGCTTGTTCCTTGGCCGGATGGAACTTTATAATTAATAAATTAACGGATTAACTTTAAATATTTATGCGACATACTCTTTTATCATGGCGGATGTTGGTAATTTGCTTTTTATCACTGCATTCATTAGCGTCTTATGCAGCTTTTCAGCCGGTATACTCTACTGCCGGCTTTTATTCACTTCCCAACACAGGACGTGCGGTGTATAGTATGAATCCCGCCTGGAGATTTCATAAAGGAAACATCGAAGGGGCGGAACAGCCAGGGTTCAATGATAAGGCCTGGAATGTCGTATCATTACCGAATGGCGTAGACTATCTCCCCACCGAGGCCAGCGGATGCATCAATTATCAGGGTGAAGTCTGGTACCGGAAACATTTTACTCCCGAACCGAGTTGGAAGGGCAAGGAACAATTTCTCCATTTCGAAGCTATCATGGGAAAATCCAGAATATGGGTGAACGGAAAGTTGCTGAAGGAACATTTCGGTGGTTATCTGCCTGTAATCGTTGATGTCACTCCATACCTGAACTACGGAGAAGATAATGTAATTGCCGTATGGGCGGATAATAGTGATGATCCCGATTATCCTCCCGGAAAACCGCAGGACGCATTGGATTTCACTTATTGTGGAGGAATTTACCGCGATTGCTGGATGATAGTCCACAACCGGATATTTATTACCGATCCCAATTATGAAGACGAGGCTGCCGGAGGCGGGCTGTTTGTCTCCTTCGACAAAGTGTCCGAGCAGTCTGCACAGTTGAAATTGGACACCCATATACGCAACAACTCCGGAAAATCCTTTGGAGGCAAAATAATGTATGAGCTCTATGACCGGGATAATAAATGTATTCTTACCAAGGAAACCGGTCTGTCAGTGAATAGCGGGAATGCCAAACAGTTTTCCAGCAAAATAACTGTAGAAAAACCTCACCTTTGGTCACCCGACACTCCCTATCTTTATAAACTGCACGTTTATGTGAAAGACAAAGCCGGTAACATCATTGACGGATATTGCCGCCGTATCGGTATCCGCAGCATTGAATTCAAGGGAAAAGATGGCTTCTGGTTGAATGGAAAACCATACCCGTACCCTCTGATAGGAGCCAATCGTCATCAGGATTATGCTGTAATAGGCAATGCCCTGCCCAACAGCCTGCATTGGCGCGATGCGAAAAAGTTGCGTGATGCCGGATTGCGTGTTATCCGGAATGCCCATTATCCGCAAGATCCGGCGTTTATGGATGCCTGCGATGAATTAGGACTCTTTGTAATTGTCAATACACCGGGATGGCAGTTTTGGAATGACAAGCCGATCTTTGCCCAAAGAGTATTCAGTGATATCCGCAATATGGTTCGCCGGGACCGTAATCATCCTTGCGTATGGATGTGGGAACCGGTTCTGAATGAAACCTGGTATCCGGTGGATTTCGCCAAGAACGTACTGGATGTTCTCAAAGAAGAATATCCATATCCGTATTGTTATGCCGGATGTGATGTGACAGCACGTGGACATGAATACTTTCCCATCCAATTTACCCATCCGATAAATGGAGGCGGAGGGGCTTTTAACTCCAAAGATTTAGACCCTAAAATCAGTTATTTTACTCGTGAATGGGGAGATAATGTGGACGACTGGAACTCTCATAATTCACCAAGCCGGGTCAATCGCGGCTGGGGAGAAGTGCCTATGCTGATTCAGGCACAGGGATATGCCAAGAATGATTATCAGCTTACAAGTTACGATATACTGTACAGAACTCCCAGACAACATATGGGTGGTTGCCTCTGGCACTCCTTCGACCACCAGAGAGGCTATCATCCCGATCCGTTCTACGGAGGAATCATGGATGCTTTCCGGCAGCCCAAGATGTCCTATTATATGTTCTGTTCCCAGCGTCCTGCCGGACCCAACAAAGAACTGATAGCCGATAACGGACCGATGGTTTACATAGCCAATGCGATGACTCCTTTCTCTCCGAAAGATGTGACAGTATATAGCAACTGCGATGAAGTTCGTCTGACCTATTGTAAGGGAGGCAAGCAATATACTTATCATAAGCCGGCCAATGAAGCAGGAATGCCTTCACCGGTTATCACGTTCAAGGACGTCTTTGATGTCATGCACGACAAAAAGCTGGCGCGACAAAATAAACAGGCGGATTCTTATCTCCTGGCGGAAGGAATAATGAACGGAAAGGTGGTCGCTACACATAAAGTAACGCCTGCCCGTCGTCCGGCGAAATTATTGCTCTGGGCGGACGATGAGAAAGTACAGATGAAAGCGGACGGTTCGGACATGGTGACAGTCATAGCTGCCATCGCAGATGAAGACGGGAATATCAAACGTTTGAATGACTACGAAGTCAAATTTGAGATTGAAGGACAGGGGCAGCTCGTTGCCGATGAAGCGACATTTACCAATCCCCGTCCGGTACTTTGGGGAACTGCCCCGGTGCTGATAAGGTCTACCACTACACCCGGAAAAATCAAGATTCGCGCATCGGTGGCATGGCAAGGCAAACAGACTCCCGTTCCGGCAGAATTGATTATTTCCACTTTTCCTTCAGAGCATACTCTGATAGCGGACAAAGAGGAACTGGCACAAGCCCAATCAACAGACGGGCGTAACAACGAAAAAGCAATTACTGTCTCTTCTGATTGTGAAAAGCGTGTCCTTGACCTGCAACAGGAATTAAGCCGCCTGAAACTAAAAGAGGTAGAAAAACAGCAGAGTGACTTTGAATAATTACCCCGGCTTGTTGTGGATAGAATAAACACATATTTATTTCAATTTTAAATTATAATCATATGAATAGAGTATTGTATACTTCATTCTTGTTAGGAGCCGGGCTCACCTGTATAAAGGGCCAGACAAATACTCCTCCTAACATTGTATTGATTTTATGTGATGACATGGGGTTTTCCGACCTGGGTTGTTACGGAAGTGAAATCCGGACCCCCAACATCGACAGTCTTGCCGAAAACGGTGTTCGCTTCAGCCTGTTCAAGAATACAGGAAGAAGTTGCCCCAGCCGTGCTGCTTTACTGACAGGGCACTACCAGCATGAGGCGGGCATGGGATGGATGACGGCAGTAGATGAACATCGCCCCGGATACAGAGGACAGATTACGAAAAACATCCCTACTATTGCCGAAGTGATGAAGGCGAGTGGTTACAGCACTTATATGAGCGGCAAATGGCATGTTACAGTGGATGGAGCTTTTGATGCTCCTAACGGTAGCTATCCGGTCCAGAGAGGTTTTGACAAATATTACGGTTGCCTGAGCGGAGGAGGGAATTATTATAAACCGACTCCCGTATACAGTAATCTGACCCGAATTACAGAATTCCCCGATGATTATTATTACACCACTGCCATCACCGATTCGGCAGTAAGTTTTGTCAAACAACATCCTGCAGGCAAACCAATGTTTATGTACGTGGCTCATTATGCTCCTCACTTGCCTCTTCAGGCTCCTGCTGATCGCGTGGGTAAATGCATAAATCGGTATAAGGTGGGATATGACGTGCTGCGCAAGCAGCGTTTCGACAGATTAAAGAAGTTGAAGTTCATTCCGGACGAAATGGATTATCCCGTCTTCCAAAAAGAGTTTGGTGGAAAACGTCCTTCTTGGGAAACACTCACACGAAAACAACAGGAACAATGGATTACCGATATGGCTACTTATGCTGCTATGATTGAAATCGTGGATAGCGGAATTGGTGAATTGCTGGAAACAATCAGGCAAAAAGGGATGCTGGATAATACCGTATTTATCTTTTTAAGTGATAATGGCGCAACAAAAGAAGGCGGATATTTGGGACAGCTTATGGCTGACTTAAGCAACACCCCTTATAGAAGTTATAAGTCACAATGTTTTCAGGGAGGTACAAGCACACCTTTTATCTTATCCTATGGAGATCCTGAAAAAAATAAGATGAGAGGTCAGATTTGCAGACAACCGGCTCATATTATTGATATACTGCCTACTTGTATAGATCTTGCTACAGCCACTTATCCTTCGGATTTCAAAGAGAATTTGCCAGGTAAAAGCTTACTTCCTTCAATTAATGGGAAAAAAATAAAGCCCAGAGAATTATACTTTGAGCACCAAAGTTCCTGCGCTATTATTTCCGATCATTGGAAACTGGTACGTGGCAGCCGGAATGAACCATGGGAACTAATTGATTTAAAGACGGATCCATTTGAAACAAAAGATCTGTCCGCTCAATATCCGAAAGAAGTGAAAAAGCTGGAGGCTAAGTGGAATAAATGGGCGGAACGCTCTAATGTGTTTCCACTTGAAGATAAACCCTGGTCCGAAAGAATCAAATACTATATAGAGCGAAACCCGGATCAAAGCGGAAGAGAAGCGAAATAGTAAATGTTCCATGTTTCAATAGGATCTGTATATATCCGCTACGTTTCTTTCGGGGAACGTAGTTTTTAGTTCATCTGTATCGTTGAACAATGGGCTTTAGGTAATTATAAGATTCGTTGCGCTTAAGTGATATCAACTTTAACCTATTTGAAGTTCTTGCTATTCATTGTTTTGTGGTATGATAAATCGGGGATATCCTCAGATGTTCATTTTCTTTTTGCACTTTTACCGATAATTGAATCCGCAGCTATGCATCCTTGCGAACGGCTGTCAATTGAGCCACTTCTGTAATCCCCTGCAACGAAGTAGCTGCCCGCCGGAACAACAATCGCAGACGTGGTAGCCGTTGTCGAATCTATGGGTACAACGCTTTTACAGATGTTTACCTTTATGCCGTTGGGCAGACGTTCGCAATACTCTTCACATTCATCATCTTCATAGAAAAGCTTTCGTATAAATTCCCATTCGCACTTCTTGCCGTTAATGATACATTGCTGATCCTGAAAACGGATAGTGTCACCAGGCAGTCCGACAATTCGTTTAAATGCCCTCTCCTGAAAGCCGGGTATATATGAATAATATGCGATCACATCTCCATAAGTCAGGGAGTCTACCGGAATAAGACTAACCACTTCACCAACTTGATAGTTCGGATACATTCCGGTACTACCCAATTCAACTTTTTGACTACATGCTACCAATATCAATGGTACGACAAGTGAATACAATCTCTTTCTCATAAGTTCAACTTTTATTTATTCAGGAATTCGTCATGGTTTAGATAATATTCAATAGCTTTTATGTAATCTTTATATAATGTTTTAAGATTTAATTTGTATTGAAAATTCAATATTCCTTCGAATGTTTCAACATCGACCAACGAATGTATATCCAAATTGGATGCCTGTTTGGTAAGCAAATATAACGATTGTTTTTTATGGCATAGTAGAATATGCCAAATAGTTTGGACTATTGCGTTTTTTTCAAATGATTCTGATTCTTTCTGTTGTGTTGCAATGTTCCGGGCATATATTGGAAGTCGGTGTTATTCCCAAAACTGTGTTCTCTGCAATAAAATACAGAGAACCTCCGCATAATCCTGCAAGGAAAAGAAGTAATTCATCCTTCGGGCAATTAGCCCAAAGTTTTCCGTGTAATATTATCCATATACATGAATAAGCTAAAATAAAATGGTATAATAAAATCTCTACCGGTGATAATCCTTCATTGATTAATACTTTGGTAGAAACAAAAATGGTACCCCATATAACAACCGTCAATAGAGCGATAATAGGGTATAGTATATTCTTACTTTTATACATTTTATCTGATCAGGCTTAAACAGCCGGTTACTTTATTTATAATTTTCTTCTCGGCACAAATTCCAATGCCAATGTAGTGCAGGTCTGCTTCATTGGCACTATACATTTCCCGTTCGTATTCATCATAAGTTTTGGATTGTTGAGCAATAGTAGAAAAATCGACTAATACCAGCTCTTCTATTTTTAAAGAATTGAAGAGCTTACGGATTTCTTTTATCTTTTCTTGCGAAGCTCCAAGTATAGGAATTGGGAGTTGGGTTATGCCTAAATGTTTTTCGCCTTGTTTATCGTATACATCATGACTCACAATGTTATTGACTTTACACCCAAGTGTCATGGACAAGACACTGGCAATGTTAGCTACTATGCCTGTAGGTTGGGCGTTATCAATCACTAAAACACATTTATGTGTGGCACTTGAAAGATTCTTTGTTTCCATATATTTATATTGCTTTTGTGCTTGCAAAGTTATCTATAATAGATTATTTTCCTATATGTTGGTTTAAAATACGATATTATTCCTATATTTGCTTGTTTTTCTATTCTATTTTCCTGAAAAGGAGAACTTAAACCATTTAAAATAGGAAAAAAGACTATGGGGCAATTAGACAAAACCGACATTGAAATACTTCAGGTATTACAGAAAGACGCTAAGGTAAACACTAAGGAGCTTTCCGAGAAGCTTCATATTTCCAAAACTCCGATATACGAACGCATCAAACGGCTGGAAAATGATGGCTATATAAAAGGGTATGTTGCTTTGGTAGATAATAAGAAGATAGGACTGCCGTTAATTGTCTTTTGTAATGTCTCTCTGGCAGTTCATGATGACGAACATATTAAACGTTTTCAAGAAGAGATAAAGAATATAGATGAAATCATGGAATGTTATTCTACCGGTGGTATTTACGACTTCTTCATTAAAGTAGTTTTGAAAGATTTGGATGCTTATAATCAATTTGTTTTTGAGAAACTGACTAAGGTACACGGTATAATTAAAATGCAGAGCTCATTTGTTTTGAGTGAAATTAAACATACAACCGTATTAAATATCGATAAATGATTTATAAGGGGGGACTAACTATAAAATAAGAATTTTCCACCTAAGATTTGAATATCCAATGTACGGTTCTGCAGTGCCTTTCTTAGTGAGACGCTGTGATAATCGATTTTACGGAGGGAGTAATGCTTTCCAATTCAGGAAGATATTTTCATCTTCGTTGAAAGGAGGAAGCAAAATTTTGATGGAGTCATCCATCACGGATGTCGGATATTTTTTTTCAAGCTTTTTTATAATTGTTTTTTTTACTCGTGCTATGGCGTAACTCTCTTCAGGCTGCACTCCAAAGAGTTTTCTTACTTCGATTTCCGGGAAGAGCATACATAACAAGAAAGCCGACCATTCATAAGTATACCAGTAGCCGTTGACGTAGTTCAGATAAATGCCATTTCTGTTATTTTGTTCCCGTCGCAATACAAATTCTATTTTTTCCATTTTTCGGGTCAGGACTTCTTATTCTGCAATTTTTTCTCTGAATTCACTTGGAGTGATTCCAAGCTTTTTTTTGCAATAGGTGGTGAAATGTGAGGGTGAGGCAAAGTGAAAAGTTCGGGCTATCTCACTGATGGGTATATCGCGATTGGCTAATTGCCCTTTGATGTGGCGTGTTTTTTGGGTGAGAATCCAATTATAGGGAGTATCATGAAAACAACTTTTAAATTTACGGTTGAAAGAACGTTCGGAGCAATGATATAGTTGTGCAAACTGTTTGATGTTTCGTACTTGTCTGTAATTTGCGAGTACGAAACTCTTGAAGTTTAGATCTCGTCCTATGATAGGCATCAGGAAATGTGCCATTTCTGTCTGGTTGTAGAATGTTCCGAATGCCATGAATACCTCTTTTTGTTTTAATTCGTGTATATGGCTACACTGAACCTTCTGTTTTAGATAGTAGCAAATACTATCCAACACATGTCGCAATGGGGGATAGATAGGTAGGGAGTAGAAATAAGTATTTTCGTATTCAGAGTGAATGGTAAGCGATTCGATAGACGTCTTATTATAAAGATTTATCTGGTTGTCAAAGAATAGCAATACAAATTCTGTCTCTGTCATGCTCTTGCTTTTATTCGGGTCGTTTTGGGGAAAGAGAATCATGTTTCCTTCAGCAACTTGTTGATTGTGGAACTCACTGCAAGATGTCAGGAGTTCTCCTTTTAAAAGAAATAAAATGCACGAGTGATGATGATTATCTACTTTAAAATCGCCTCCTGAAAAGAGTCTTTGGTGAATAAAGCATATGTTGTAATCAGATACATAATTGAGGCAAGTGGTGTGTCGTTTTATATGTAATAATTTCATAGTCAAGCTATTTCTTATTTTAATAATTATATAAGAACAAAAAAGGAAAGCGGGAAGTTTTATATTAAAAAGACACAATGTTTTATAATCGTGCCATCTTTTTTCTTTTTGGTTTTTTATAGTTATATCTGCATTTTGCTTTCATTTTTTATCTATTTTTGCCATTTGCATAGATTATATACCAAAAGGGCTTTGATACCATGATACAAACAATACAAGTGCAAGGAACAGAAAAACGCTTATACCAACTTATAGCTCCGTTAGTGATGAATCCGGATGTTTTGAGTGCAAATAATAATTATCCTTTTAAAACGACTGAACACTATGTGTGGTTCATTGCTGTAGATAAAAAGTCTGTTGTTGGCTTCATGCCGGTGGAGCGGAGGAGAAGCGGTTGTGTTATCAATAACTATTATGTCTGTGATGATAACCGTGAAACACTCTCTTTATTAATTACCACCACCTTGGAGGCAATCGGCTCGGAAGTACGGTTGTGTGCCGTTGTCATGGTCGAGCATCAGGCAGTGTTTGAAAAACATGGGTTTATCGTAGAGAAGGCATGGAAACGTTATGTAAAAATGCAAAAAGATGAATGATGATTAAAACAGCAACTACCCCTAAAAATGTATATGAGTTAGCGCAGGAACGTTTGCGTATCATTTTCAATGAGTTTGATAATGTCTATCTTTCCTTTTCGGGAGGTAAAGACAGCGGGGTGTTATTGAGTTTATGTATTGATTATATCCGTAAGAATAACCTGAAAATAAAACTCGGGGTTTTCCATATGGATTATGAGATACAATATAAAATGACAATCGATTATATTGCCCGTATGTTGGAGGACAATAAGGATATTCTGGAAGTATACCGTGTCTGTGTACCGTTCCGGGTAGCAACCTGTACATCCATGTATCAGTCTTTCTGGCGTCCGTGGGAGGACAGCAAAAAGGAATTGTGGGTACGTCCGATGCCTGAGAATGCCATGACGAAGGAAGATTTTCCTTTTTATAATATACAGATGTGGGACTATGAGTTCCAGATGCGTTTTGCCTCTTGGCTGCATACTAAAAAGGATGCCGTGCGTACTTGTTGCCTGATTGGTATCCGTACACAAGAAAGTTTCAATCGTTGGCGTTGTATCTATCTCAATCGTAAATATCAGATGTATCATCGCTATCGATGGACCTCAAAGGTGGGAAACGACATCTTTAATGCGTACCCTATATATGACTGGAAGACAACGGATGTATGGACAGCTAACGGGAAATTTAAGTGGGATTACAATAAACTATATGATTATTATTACTGGGCAGGAGTTAATCTGGAGCGTCAGCGTGTAGCCAGTCCGTTCATAGGTGAGGCGCAAGAGAGCCTGGCACTTTATCGTGCTATTGATCCGAATACATGGGGGAAAATGATAGGCCGTGTCAATGGGGTCAATTTTACGAGTATGTATGGAGGAACTCATGCGATGGGATGGCAGTCCATCAAACTTCCGGAAGGATATACCTGGCGGGAATTTATGTATTTCCTGCTTTCCACTTTACCCGATCGAACCCGAAACGGATATCTTCGTAAGTTGCAGGTCAGCGTTCAGTTTTGGCGTACAAAAGGAGGATGTCTGAGTGACGAAACAATTCGTAGACTGAATGCGGCAAAAGTGCCTATTATCGTTATGGATAGCTCCAACTATAAAACGAACAAGAAACCGGTTCGTATGGAATATCAGGATGATGTCGATATTCCGGAATTCAGGGAAATTCCCACTTACAAGCGTATGTGTATCTGTATCTTGAAAAATGATCATGCTTGCAAGTATATGGGATTCTCTCCGACTAAAGAGGAGATGAGTAAACGAAATCAAGTAATCGAACAATATAAAAACATATTGCAATGAGTATAAAGAAAAGTCCGGTATATAATGTAATTGCGGTTCCGGTTGAAAAAGTACAGGCCAATGATTACAATCCCAATATAGTGGCTCCTCCGGAAATGAAGCTCCTTGAACTTTCTATCTGGGAGGATGGGTTCACTATGCCTTGCGTTTGTTATTATGATAAGGAGAAGGATATTTATATCCTTGTCGATGGTTTCCATCGTTATTCTGTGCTGAAGACCTCCAAACGCATCTTTCAGAGAGAAAATGGGATGTTGCCTGTAGTGGTGATCGACAAAGATCTTTCCAATCGTATGAGTTCCACTATCCGCCATAATCGTGCCCGGGGTACACACAATATAGAATTGATGTGTCACATTGTTGCCGAACTGGATAAAGCAGGCATGTCCGACCAATGGATAATGAAGAATATTGGTATGGATCGGGATGAGTTGTTGCGCTTAAAGCAAATATCGGGTCTGGCTGATCTGTTTGCCAACCGCGACTTTAGTATTCCTGAAGAGGACCAGCCAGGAAATGTCGATAAGAAGCCTGCCCGTTAAATTAGTCTTTCAGGCATAGATTTTACAAGTATATATCCCATCGTTGGCGGGCATATTCTGTGTAGAATCTATGCCTGTTTTTTTGCCCCTTCTTTTTGCCCGGATCGCAACATACTGCTGTTTTATTTGCGGAAAGCGAAACTACGCAGAACTTTCCCCTCCCTTTTTTACATTTAGCAACTTCATTTCATTAAAGCCTCATTATTAGAATTTTTATTATTCTTTTTTCTTCTATAAGAGAAATGAATACAATTCCCGGAATGATACAATTCCGCGATATTTGTCATGTTCATTTTGAGCAAGTTTTTTAGTCAGTATATATAATAGAAGAAACGAGTATGAAAAAGCTAATTCTGTTTGGAGCCGCAATATCGATTTCAGTAGCCATAAGTGCACAGCATGTCGCTCTGAAAAACAACCTTCTGTATGATGCTACCACTACACCGAATCTGGCATTGGAGATAGGGCTGGGCAAGAAAACCACACTCGACCTGTATGGCGGTTACAATCCGTTTACGTTGGGGGGGAACAAGCGTTTCAAGCATTGGCTGGTACAGCCGGAATTTCGTTACTGGACCTGCGAACGTTTCAATGGAACCTTTTGGGGATTACACCTGCATGGGGGTGAATTTAGCGTGGCCGGTATCCATTTGCCTTTTAAGATGTTTCCTTCACTCAAAGATCATCGTTATGAAGGGTATTTCTATGGAGGAGGCGTCAGTGTGGGACATCAGTGGGTGCTGAGTAAGCATTGGAGCCTGGAAGCCTCGGTCGGAGTGGGATATGCTCATTGGGTATACGATAAATATCGTTGTGTGAACTGTAGCCCTAAAATAAAGAGTGGACATAAAAATTATGTAGGTCCTACTAAAGCAGCTGTCTCTTTAGTCTATTTTATTCGCTAAGTTGAATTTTTTTAAAATGAAAGATATGAAAAGGTTTTATTTTCTGATATTGGGTTTTGTCCTTTATAGCATGGGCATTCAAGCGCAAAATACTTATCAAGGTCATATCGTTTTTGGACAGCATCATGTAGTCCGGAAGGGAGGGGAGTTGAATCTGGATGTATCCCTTGATTTGGAAACCGTGAAGTTGGGTAGTCAGCAAATGGTTGTACTTACACCGATTCTGCAATCTGCCGGAGGCGGGGAACAGAAACAGTTTGCTCCTGTAGTGATTGCCGGACCCAAGCGATATTGGGCCCTGAAACGAGCTTTGGCTTTTGGCTCTGCTGATTTTGATACGCTTCCTATGCTTGTCGAAAAACGGAAAAACGGAATGCCCCAGATGGTGAATATCCATCTCAGGTTACCATATGATGAATGGATGCGGCAGTCAAGATTTGTTTTCCATGAAAAAGTGACCGGTTGTGCCGATTGTGCTGTCGGGCGGGATGAGCATATTGTCATGACATCGGTATTTGACGAAGTGTTTACGCCCCGGTATGAATTGAGCTATGTAACTCCACCGGTGGAACCGTTGAAGCAACGTAGCGAGACGTATACGGCCCGTCTGAATTTCGAAGTAGATAAACACGTTTTGTTACGCAATTATAAGAATAATGCCAATGTACTTGGTGAAGTAGATCGGATTGTCCATGAGATACATAATGACTCCAACCTGACTGTAACGGAATTTAAGGTTACAGGCTATGCATCACCTGAGGGCAATTACAATCGTAACATGAAGTTGTCGGAAAATCGGGCATTGGCGTTGGTCGGTTATTTGCGGAATCGTGGGGGAGTTGACAGGTCTTTGTTAACCGTTGATTGGAAGGGAGAAGACTGGACAGGTCTGCGTAATGAAGTCGCAGCTTCTCGCCTGAATGATAAAGAGGTTATACTCGCTCTTATCGATGGGGAGACTGATATTACCCGGCGAAAGAATCGGTTGCAAGCTTTGAATGGGGGCGTTACCTACCGAATGCTATTGCAAGACTATTATCCGCCTTTGCGTCGTAACGAATACACTATTGCCTATGTGGCACGTGCTTTCAATGTAGATGAAGCAAAAGAACTGATTAAAACAAAACCCCGGTATCTCAGTCTGAATGAGATGTTTCTTGTAGCCGATACCTATCCCAAGGATAGCAAGGAGTTTAAAGAAGTGTTCGACATAGCTGCTCGTATTTATCCCGATGATCCGATAGCACAGCTTAATACGGCGGCACTCGAATTGGAGAAGGGTGCTGTAGATGCTGCTATTATTCGTCTGCAAAAGCTGGATATGCCCGAAGCGTGGAATAATTTAGGAGTGGCCTACCTGATGAAACAGGAATATGGGAAAGGAGGAGAATATCTGGAGAAAGCAATAAATGCCGGTATACAAACGGCAGTATACAATATGGGGCAGTTAGCGACTTGGCTAAAAACCCAGGAGTGACCAATAAATGTATTTATTAATTAAACAATTGTAGAACTATGAAAGTAGAATGGAAAAAACTAATGTTCGGCCTCGCAATCGGAGCCGGAATGATGATGATGGCATCTTGTAGCGATGAAGAGAATTTTGACCCTGGCGGCAGTCCCGGTAAAGAAGTGCCGGAACCTACGGAGAAAGCGTTTCTCTCCATGCGCTTATCTACCGGTTCGTTGGCCGGTACCCGGGTGGCAGTCGACCCGACAACCTCGGGACGTACAGAAGAACAGGTGGTAAATCATGTACGCATGGTGCTGTATGAAACCAAGAATAATACGGTGCGATACTCTTGGGATCTGAATGTATCTACTGATGGAGTGAATGAATTTACCGGAGGAGATGTAGTCAGAGGAGAAGACGTGCCTTCGGCTACTCCTACAGTGAGCCGTTTTGTGACGGTGGGGCGTGAAGTGGTGAAGCAGGACTATGAATTGCTTATTCTGATCAATCCTCCCGGCGAATTACTGGAAATAACCGAACAAGGAAATCCCAGAAGTTATTTATCACGTGCTGCCAACATGACAAAAGAGTCGTTGATACAGCCTTATGGTATTGCCGCAGACAATAACTTTTATATGACCAATCATCAGGATCTTATTTTTGTTCCTGAAGTAGAACTGAAGGATAATCAGCGGATGGCTGAGGAAAATCCGGTGAGGGTAGAAGTAGAGCGTGCAGTAGCAAAAGTGGTTGTTAGTGGGGTGCCTGAAGTAGTGCCGCACGGAGACCGGATTGATAATTTGAAATGGGGGCTGGATGTAACCAACCAGTATACTTATTGGATGCGTAAAATGACTTTTATCGCTAATTCGGGTGGTGTGCCGGGCGAAATGGAACAGCTCAATAGCGGATATAGGGAAGAACGATATGCCGAGGACCCGAACTTTACCGGATTCAGTGCATGGAATGGTGGAAATCCTGCCGGGCAATTTGAATACCTGTCCGGAACTCCGGAGTTGACGAAGGATTTTGATGATTATGATTATACTCTGGAAAATACAATGGAAGCTGTTGAACAGCGCCATGACGTTACTACCCGCGTAGTGATCAGTGGTACTTATACACCGAATGGCTTTGGATCGGTGGCAACTCGTAACAGTGGTGGCATCAGCTTCTACTATTTCAAAGGTAATGCTATCAGAGTAGAAGCCATGAGAGACATGGTGAATGACAGAAACCTGATTCCTCAGGAATTGCGTGACGCCGGATTGGAACAGGCTATCAACGATGTACTGGCATGGAATCCGAACGCGTTTAACTCGCCTACGGCTTCATTTTCGGTGGGTGGCCTTAATTTCTACTATGAAGGAGTGTGCTATTATACTGTCCTGATTCGCCATTTCTCCAATAATATGGTACCCGTACTGATGGGATATGGACGTTATGGTGTAGTGCGTAATAACGTTTACCAACTTAGCATCAATAAGATTATTGGTCCGGGACAGCCGGTGATCAATCCTCCGGGAACAGATCCGGATGATGAAGATACCTCTTGGATCTCGGCAGATGTCAACATTATGCGGTGGTATATCCGTAATCAGAATGTAGAGGAACTTTTATAAATTCTTTCTTATTTAAACTAAACTGAAGTAGCTATGAACAGATTTATCGGATACATACAGGTTGCATGTTGCTGCCTTCTGCTATGTGCTTCCTGCGTCAGAGACGGGATGGATGAAGATTGCAACTCTTATGTCCGCTTTGTATACGACTACAACCTGGAATACATAGACCTGTTTCATAAGCAGGCAACCAAGATGAACTTGTATGTATTCGATGAAAAAGGCGTATTTGTGACAGAACTTGAAGAAAAATCCGGTGCTTTTGCACCGGATTATCTGATGACTTTACCTCAATCCATGGCAGGCAAGAAGTATATTTTTGTTGCTTGGTCCGGATTGTACGGCGAGTCGTATGATAAGGTTGCACTCACTCCCGGAGTATCTACACTGGCGGATCTGGAGGTCAGCGTCAATAACTTGAAAACCCGGAGTGGTGGGGGAGTGGTCGACAGGGAACTCCATCTGCTATGGCATGGCAAGCAGGCAGAAGTGTCTCCGCAATATAATAATGATGTCACTACTGTCTCGTTGCTGAAAAATACGAAAAAATTTCGCATTATCATGCAAATGCTTGATGATAGCAACATTGATGTGGATGATTATGATTTTCGGATCGTTTCACCCAATGGAAGGTACGATCATGAAAACGGGCTTTTGGGAGATGAAACGGACGAGAAAGTAGAATATACTACTTACCATACCGAAAACGATTCTGAAACCGGAGCTATAGCCGAACTGAACACATTGCGACTGATGACTGACAAAGAAAACAGATTGGTTATTACACATAAGCCATCGGGCAATGTGATTCTTGACATCTCTCTGAATAAGTATCTCAACGCGTTGAGGCTTCAGCAATATTCTGATTTACCTCTGCAGGAATATCTGGATCGTGCTGATAAGCATGGTATCATTTTGTTCTTTAAGGGCATGGATAGCAATGGAAACTATATTAGTGTGGACGTGCAGATCAACGGTTGGTTGATTCGGAAACAAGAGGTCGATGGAGTTTAGGTGGGAGGGTGTAGCCATCTGGGGCGGATGGCTACACCCAAACGTCGGGATGGCTACACCCTATATACTAAAGGGCGTAGCCATCTTTTTTATGCATATCTTCGTCGGGTAAGCTTATAATGTGTCGATAAAACTTTTTTGCTGTTCAAGAAAGCTGATTCTTTGTGCCTCTCCGCTCTCTGAGATCAGTGTAGAGTGTCTTTTTAACGATTGTATCCAATCTTTTTGTATCCCGCAAATTCGTGGGCTCTGAGAATCCATCGAATTAATGGAATATACCCGGAGGAGACTGATCTGGAAATCTTTCTTTTCTATATAGCTATAGGTTGCCTCAAAGTCGATATTCGATAAGTAAATGGCCACTTTGTTTCCGTTACCGAATTCTCCTTTTGCGGATATTTGTTCCAATTCATGCAGCAACAGTACCAGTTCGTTTTTTAAATGCATCAGGTCTGTTTCCGAGATCAGATTTAATCCGGCAAAGTATTTCATTTCTTTCACGAACGAGTAGAATACGTTACTATCCCATATGAAACAAGTCTTTCTGCACGCCTTAACTGCTTCACTCAATAACTTGTGGGCATTTACCGCTTTGACGGGTATTTGCATACCCGACAAGTTGTTAGGAGTACGTATTTTCCCGTTCTGATAAATCCATCTGCATAAACGGAACTTCGATAGGTATTCATACGAAGAATAAAGAGTAAAAGGGATCACATTGGAAGCCGTATATATCTTCGTACTACTGTCGTCCTTTACATAATTGAAGATGCGAAGATAACGCTCTATAATTTCATAATAACTCTCCAGGGGATCGGGTGAATGCAGTAAGTTCAGGTCGAAAGTCACCCGGTTTGACTGGTGGTTCCCAATAATCTGGTCGATTGATATCCCCAGTTTACATGAAACCAGTGCAACCTCGTCGAAAGTGAAGGCTACTTCTCCCCGTAATCTTCGGTATACAGCTTCTTTTCCCATGCATAGCGCATCTGTCAGATAGTTAGCCAGATTTATTCCCCGGGGAATCCGCTCTTTCATTGCTGCAATAAGCTCGTTAACGATATAATTTTTCATAACTGCCATTTGGGTTATTGATTAATAATATTGTAATAATTGTAATAGCTTGTGGCATATACAAATATAGAGTAAGTAACCCGAACTTTTGTGTGGCATATCATGTGTGGAAAAAAGAAGGTATTTCTGATTGGGAAATAATTGTCGGAAAGACAGGTTGGGAATGAAAAAAAACAGATGGCAATGCCACCTGTTTTCGATAATTGTCACTATTCTCCCCAGTTGTTTCGTTTTTCGTTTTAAGAAAGTTACAAGGTGTTTATTATTTCACGCTGTTCTTTAAAGAAGCGTATACGTTGCATCTCTCCGCTTTCGGATATTTGTGTTGAGAATTTCTTGAGTGACTGCACCCATTCTTTCAAACTGCGGAACATGCCGTCATCCTGGGTAGTAATGGCATTGATAGAATATATACGTATCATGCTGATGTGACTGTTGCTGGTTGCCACATAACTGTAAGTGGCGTCGAACTTAATATTCGAAATATAGATGCGTACATCATTGCCGGTTTCGTATTTACCTTTCCCGGCGAGTTCCTCCAATTCTTCCGTCAGAAGTAGTAAATCATCTTTTATCATTTCTTTATCTTCTTCAGATATCAGATGGATTTCCGAGAAGAACTGTATGTCTCTCACAACATGTTCAAAAACGGTATTATCCCAGATGTAATCTGTAGTTCTCATCTGCTGTGTCATGTTGACGAAGTCTTTTTGGGCATCATATATTTTGTGTGGAATCTCCAGTTCGTCAAAGTGTTTACATCTGATATTTTCGTTCTGATACATCCACTTAAACAAACGGAATTTCGAAAGAATATCATGCTTGAGATATAGTGCCTGAGGCAAAATATTCGATGACGTTGCCATTTCTGTTGTAGGGTCTTCACGGATACTGTCGAATGCATTGACATATCTTGTGAGGATGTCATGGTAAGTCTCGAATGTGTTACTATGGTGTACTACATTAAGATCGAATACTGCGTTATTGCTGAAACTCACACCAATCATTTTGTCGAGCGATATTCCTAATTTTCTTGAAATGACAGCAGCTTCTGCCAGTGTAAATGGTACTTCTCCACGCAGGCGGCGATAGATAGCTTCTTTACCTATATATAAGATATCCATCAATGTATTTGCCAGATTGGCTCCGGCCGGAACTTTTTCTTTTGCGGCTTCTATTAAGCCTGTATTTAATTCGTTTATTATCATAGCCTTTGTTTCTTTGTTTAACATATTTGCACCCTGGCTTGTTTCGGTATTCGCAACTATTTTTTCATTTGCAGCCTCTATTTGCATAATAAGTGAGTTGATACCGTTTAATGTAGATAGAGAGAAAGCATTTCTGAAACAGAAACATTCTATCGGTCACGAATATCTTCTGATCCTGATGTAGCTTTGTATACACCGAGTCGGAAGTTCCGTTTTTATGTTAAACCCCTAAAAATGATTATTATGGATTTAGAAAAAGTATTATTTAGAGAAATAGACAATAAAAGCCGTATTTTTTTGTATAAGGAAGGAGATTGCTGGAGTGCACACGATAATTCGGCGCGTCATCTTTGTTTTTTGTATTCGCAGCTCAATGCTTTTGATCGTATTTATCATGCGTATGAGATTGTACTGAAGTGTGTTATGCTGAGTAATGCCATGATTGAGAAGTTTGTTGAACACACATTGGTACAGACGGGTCGAGCAGATGAAATGGAAATCAGCATTCCGGAAGAAAAAAAAGCGGAATTTGAAAGCTGGCGCAGCACGTTCGGAGTATAAATGAATTTTTAGAATTGGTGGCTTTTTATTAAAAATATGTGTTCGGAAAACTTGCATATTTTAATCAAATCGTTTACATTTGTGCAGATCTAAATGATAGAGGGCGCACGTTTGCCCTCTGTCATTATAAAATAATTACATGAAAAGAATCTTAGTTAGCGGAGGTGCCGGGTTTATTGGCTCACATCTCTGTACTCGGCTAATCAACGAGGGACACGACGTTATTTGTCTGGATAATTTTTTTACCGGATCAAAAGAAAATATTATCCATTTAATGGATAATCACCATTTTGAAGTGGTACGTCATGATATAACATTTCCATATAGTGCTGAAGTAGACGAAATATACAATCTTGCCTGTCCGGCTTCTCCCATACATTATCAGTACGACGCTATTCAGACCATTAAAACATCGGTGATGGGAGCTATCAATATGTTAGGATTAGCCAGAAGGCTTAATGCTAAAATTCTGCAGGCTTCGACCAGTGAAGTATATGGTGATCCGGAGGTACATCCGCAACCGGAATCTTATTGGGGAAATGTCAATCCGATAGGTATCCGTTCTTGTTATGATGAAGGGAAACGCTGCTCTGAGACCCTTTTTATGGATTATCACCGCCAGAATAACGTACGTATTAAAATTGTTCGTATTTTCAATACATACGGTCCACGGATGCTGCCCCATGATGGGAGAGTGGTTTCTAATTTCGTCATTCAGGCGCTGAAGAACGATGATATAACTATCTATGGGACCGGTGAGCAAACCCGTAGCTTTCAGTATATAGATGACTTGGTCGAAGGTATGATTCGGATGATGAATACGGATGATGATTTTACGGGACCTATAAATCTTGGTAATCCCAATGAATTTTCCATGCTTCAGTTGGCAGAGATGATTATCCGGAAAACCGGGTCGAAGTCAAAGATAACTTTCAAACCTTTGCCTCATGACGATCCTCAACAGCGTAAGCCTGATATCAGTTTGGCACAGGAAAAGCTGGGATGGCAGCCTACAATTTTGTTGGATGAAGGTCTGGATCGTATGATTGATTATTTTAAAAAGAAGTACACGTTATAATAAAATAAGAACTCAAGATTAAAGCTACATAAAGATGAATATGGAAATTAATCCCTCGGAATATAAAATTCTCATTGTAGACGATGTAATGTCAAATGTCCTTTTGCTGAAAGTATTGTTGACCAATGAGAAGTTTAACATAGTGACAGCCTGTAATGGAACCCAGGCACTGGATCAAGTGAAAAAAGAGAATCCGGATTTGATATTGTTGGATGTGATGATGCCGGACATGAGCGGTTTTGAAGTCTCTCAGAAATTAAAGGCTGATCCCGAAGCAGCTCATATTCCAATTATCTTTTTGACAGCACTGAATAGCACTGCCGATATAGTGAAAGGTTTTCAGGTAGGTGGTAATGACTTTATATCTAAACCTTTTAATAAGGAAGAGTTGATAATCCGTGTCACACACCAAATTTCTTTAGTAGCAGCCAAACGTATTATTGAAGCTAAAACGGAGGAGCTTAAAAAGACTATTATCGGGCGTGATAAGCTCTATTCGGTTATAGCTCATGATCTTCGTTCGCCTATGGGATCTATTAAGATGGTACTGAATATGCTGATCTTGAGTTTGCCCAAAGAAAAAATAGGTGAAGACATGTACGAACTGCTGACCATGGCTAATCAGACTACTGAAGATGTATTTTCTCTGTTGGACAACTTGTTGAAGTGGACAAAAAGTCAGATAGGTAAACTTAAAGTTGTATATCAGGATATTGACATGGTTGAAGTTGTGGAGGGGGTTGGAGAGATTTTCTCAATGGTGGCCGGTTTGAAGAATATTCATTTGCGTATTGAAGCACCGGAACATCAAGCTGTATATGCTGATATTGATATGATAAAAACAGTTATACGCAATTTAATAAGCAATGCTATCAAATTCAGTAATGAAGGTTCTGAGATCCTTATAAAACTAGAAGATATGGATGGAATGTCAATCGTTAGTGTGAAGGATAGCGGATGTGGTATTGATGAAGAAAGTCAGAAGAAACTATTGCACACCGATACACACTTCAGTACTTTCGGGACTAATAATGAAGAAGGTTCGGGACTTGGTTTGCTGTTGTGCCAGGATTTCGTAGTGAAGAATGGAGGTAAGTTGTGGTTTACTTCTGTTAAGGGTGAAGGCTCAACTTTCTATTTTTCTATTCCACTGAAAAAATAAGGCTTCAGCAGTTTGGGTGGATCGTTTGAGAATCAGACTATTCAAGTAGATAAAAATGGTGCAGACTATATTTCTAAAAATAAGTCTGCACCATTTTATTTTGTCTGATTCATTCGTGTGATTATACCAGTGGGAGCTTTTTATCGTTTACACATAGCTTTAAAATCGCAATATTCGCATTTCTTTAGATCCTCGGTTTGGGTGAACTCCTCTTGGTCGTTGTATATTTCCTCAAGTAGTGCCAATAGTCGTTCGCGGAACTCTTTTTCATAAACAGAAAAATCATCGACAGGTAGTTTGGGTTTGCGTGCTTCTCCCATTTCAATTACAGGAGAGTAGCTTTCGGAAGCTGCCCGATGGATATATAATAGAGAAGGAGCCACCTTTAATGTTTGTTGGCGTGCCATGATGGCGGCATAAAGAAAGGTTTGGAAAATATAGTTGGGACGCCCTTCGGCAGGTGTGAATAGTTGCTCCACATTCGCCGGCACTTTGGGGCTTCCTCCGGTTTTGTAGTCCACAATCCGAAGTGTACCTTCTTTACTATCCATACGGTCAATCGTACCTCCGATCTTTAATGATAACATTCCTTTGGGACCTTCTATCTGGATATCTTCCGTTACTTTCTGTTCCATACCTATCATTCGGAAAGGAGCATATTGCAGATCGTTACGTAACAACTGGCGGAGATAGGAAGTGATAACCTTTGAGTTTATTAACTGTACTCCGTTATACTCGGGCTTTTCGTCAAGAGGAACGTGAAAAAATTCTTCTTTGAAGGCTGTATCGACATAATTTTGCAGACGGACATTATCGCGCAACAAACGTTCAATATCTTCTTTGTGTATTTCTTGCTTGTGGGCTGTCAGGTCCAGATAGGCTAATTGAGCCGAACGGTGGAAGATAGTTCCGAACAGAGCGGAATCAATCTCTGCACTGACCTCATCGGGGGCCTTGAGACGTGCCACGTAACGGAAATAAAACTTCAGTCGACAGTCGAGATATGTATTCAGTGCAGATGGAGAAAGCATCAAGGCATCGGCGTTATGTGAGAAATCGTAGGTCTGGTATAAACGATCAATGATTTCCGGTGTTTTTGTGATACGGATGTCCCGGCTGTTTTGTGGCGATTGGCCTGCTTCCAGATATTCACGGCTGATTTCATGTGGCCATTCGATCAGGAACTGTAGCATAAAGCGTGACCATTCTCCCCGGTTTAGTCCATCCGATGAAGTGTTATACATCAGGGTGATATTTTCTGCCCGCTGAATCAGGCGATAGAAATAATAGGCATAAACTGCATTCTTGTGTTCAATGGTAGTCATGCCGAAAGCCTTACGTAGGTTATATGGAATAAACGATGATTCGCCTCCCGATTTAGGTAACTGTCCTTCATTAAGCGAGAGGAGGAGCAGATTACGAAAATCAAGATTGCGTGTTTCCAAAACTCCCATTATCTGCATTCCTATGGCCGGTTCACCATGGAAGGGGATATTGGCGGCATTTAATATTTTGTTCAGCAGGCGTTTCAGAGTTTCTATACGCACTTGCAGTTCACCGTTGTCAATCAAGTTGAGTAACCTGTTTACCAGAGTGAAACTCTTAAAAAGAGATTCACGGTACAGTTGGTTGAAAATATCATCATTCTCCTGCTCATGACGGTATAGAATAGATACCTCTTTCAGTAATTCCGTTATGTAAATACAGAGCTCCCGAATGCCATTACGGGGAGTGAATAATAAATCCAGAAACCTGTCTTTCTTTAATTCGGAAGGAAAAGGATAAAAGCGGTTGGTTTTAGTGAGTTCCCGTTGCAATGGTTCGGCATTGTCCGAAAGACGACGGGTATACGGATGTTTTAATATAGTTTGTACGGCCTCATAAGTGTATCTTCCTGATTCTGTACGGTATCCGCTGGTTTGCAGTTCGAGTATGGCATTGATAAAGCTATATACCGGTGTTTGTGCCAGTGGAAATCCCATGGTGATATTAACGTTCCTTACTTCTTCCGGGATGGAATGCAAGACAGGAAGGAGTAAGGCTTCATTACATAGAACGACAGCATTTTCTTTTTCTTCACTACTCAGGTTCTCCCTGATCCATTCGGGCAGATAACGGGCCTGAGCATTTTCGGTGGGTGAAGAGATAAAACGGACCTTCTTGGGTTTTCTCAATTCATCAAACAATTCGGCCGGAAGCTCGTTGGGGAACAGTTTGAGATTACGATTTATAAATTCTCCGGCTTCGTGGCGTTGTTTGTGTTGTGAAGGAAGTTGAGTATAAAATACATCGTAGTCCCAATAGAACAGGGCCTTTCCCGTACTCTGCAATTGCCGGAAGAAGTGGGTCTCTACTTTGTTCAGTACATTGAAGCCGACAAATACGTAACGATCGTACTTCAATGATTCAGGCTCAAGGTGTTCAATGACGTTCCGGTAGAGCATACCTTCATATGCAAGTCCTGATTCTTCCAGATTCCTTCGGTACTGACGATATATATTACCCAATTTATCCCAAAGTGAGATAAATTTCTCCTTTAACAGTGTTCGCTTTTCAATAGAGAAATTCAGGAAAAACTGTTGGATCGCTTGTTCTTGCTCTTCGTCGAGAAAGTTGTAATCGTCCATGACGTTTTTCAGGTCCTGAAGATTGGTAAATAGCTTGTCGGCATCAACCATATTTTTGTCCACGTCATCGAAGTCGCTTATCAGTAGCTCACCCCAGAAGTAGAAATCGTCAAGTGATTCTTCGCTTTTCGTTTCTTCACGGAATACCTTGTAGAGTTCACATACCAGACGAATCGGATCTCCTAACTTCAAGACTGAAAGCTGTTGGAACAGTTCGCTGATGCTCACATAAGCAGGTGACCAAAGTGGTTGATCGGATTGGTTGGCTAAATGCTCGTTAAAGAACAGGCTGGCACGTTTATTTGGGAAAACGATAGCTGTACGTGACAGATCGTTCCCTATCTTGCTATAAAGGTCCTGTGCGACCAACTGGAGAAATGTTTTCATACTTTTTCAATTATTTCTTCTTCCACATACCACAGATAGCCTGTGATGTTTTTATATCCCATTCGGGAGAGGAGTTGCATGTATCCTTTCACCTGTTTGTTGTACTTCTTATTTTCTTTACCAAACTTAAAATCCACTACAACGACTTGCCCGTCTTTCATCATCACGCGGTCAGGGCGCCTGGTTTGCAATACTCCTTTATCTTTGTAGATGATGGCGCATTCGTTAAACAATTTCCACTCGCCGGAATACCATTTCTGTACTTCAGGCAGAGAAAAGGCTTTCATGGTCAAAGTACGTATTTCCTCTTCTGTCTCTTTGCTGCCGATAACACCTTCGAATACCAGTTTTTGGATGGCAGATTCTATATCTTCTTTCGTTTCAATGGCAGAAAACAGTGTATGCAATAATTGTCCATGATTTATGAAGCGATCATCCGATTCTTCTTCGGAAAGTCCTTTTATGAAATCGGCTGAACGGTTTGATTGCCGGAACTCAATATCCGGATGCATGGATTCCATGCTAACCGGAAGTTTCTCGGGTTTGCGTGTAAGCTTGTTGCCTGAATCGACCATTTTTTCATCTTCGGACGGGCAGAGGTCACCGAACTCATATACTTGCTCCTCGTCCCATTCCTGCTCCAACTTACAGGCTGCTTGCGGTAATGCTCCGGCCAATAACTCAGACATTGTGTTTCTTTGTCCTTTCCGACTCCAGATAATCAGGTTCTTGCCCGCACGGGTAAATGCTACATAGAGCAGGTTCAGGTTGTCTACCCAAAGTTGCAAGCGCTCGTGCAAGTAGTCATTCCGGTATACCGATTCTGCCATCGCGGAAGAATAGTTTACCGGTACAATATCTAACTCGTTGAAAGGAGACTCTTGGGGTACGCACCAAACGAGTTGATTATTTGTTTCATTTTCCATTTTCCAGTCGCAGAAGGGGAGAAGTACTGTATGAAATTCCAACCCTTTGGACTTATGGATGGAGAAGATACGTATGCCTTCTACTTCACCACTTGGTATTGTTTTACCAGATAAAGTTTCGTCCCAGTATCGGATAAAGCTGTCCGTATCTGAAGAATGGCTTTGGAGATAATCGGTCACTGCATCAAAGAAAGCAAATAAATAAGCATCCTGCTGCTCGATGCGGTGCAACTCAAAGAGGTTGAAAAGTTCTTCCAGTAGTTCGTAGAGAGGCATCAGACGGAGTTCTGTCATCCTTTCCAGAAAAACAGAAGGCAATAGTTCTTCAGCCTTATGGAAGAGCAGTGAATTAAGATTGTTTTCGGTATGAAGTACTTGTAACTGATAGTTAGTTGCAAGTTGAGCTTTTACAATCCGATTTTCCGGATCGGAAAGATAGCGCAGGGCATCCAGCATCATGCAGATGGCAAGTGAAGCGTCAAGCCGGAAGGCTTCGTCAGACACAACCTTATAATGCAGTTGTTTGTCAAAGTAATCAGCAATGCGGGGGATACTTTTATTCTTTCTTACCAAAATGGCGATATCGTTCAGCTTTATACCCGATTGTATCAGATGTTCTACTTCCGTTCCGAGGCTGATAAGGGTTTGTTCGGTATAATCGTGTTTTTCATCTGATTCGAGAAACTCGACTTTAACGTATCCTTTTTGTTCGTTCCGGGGTGATTCTTGCTCCACATCAGCATATGCATTAATTAAAGGCTCACAAATGCTTCCCAATTGCTTATTGTGTATTTCGTTCAGATAATCTACAGCAGCCGTAAAGATACTGTTGTTGAACCGTATGATGTTGGTTTCACTTCGTCGGTTGGTCTTCAGTGTTTCTGTACGGATGGAAAAGTATCCAAGGCGTTTGTTCAATCCGTTCAGGATGCCCCAATCACCGTTTCGCCAGCGATATATAGATTGCTTGACGTCACCAACGATCAAGCTGTCCGCTCCTTGTGAGAGGCCTTCAAGAAGTAACAGTTTAAAGTTATCCCATTGCATCCGGCTGGTATCCTGAAATTCGTCAATCATCACATTACGGATGTTTGTTCCGATTTTCTCAAACACAAAAGAAGAATCTCCGTCCTTTACCAGTTGATGGAGCAGAGCATTGGTGTCTGAAAGGAGAAAGCGATTGTTTTCACGATTCAGTTGACGTACCTCTTCATCAATATTAGCCAATAGTTGTACTTTGTTTAAATGCTGCATTGAGAGCCGGCAACTGTTTACAATTCGGTTATTGCGTGAGCGATGTTGCTCAGCATCTTGCAGAAGCGGCATTAAGATGGAAGAGGCTAATACGATAATGTCAGTATAGTATCTGGAAGTTTTGGCAGCCCAGTTTGTTTCGTCCTCCAGACATTTTACTACGGTTGCATTCGCTATTTCGTCCCCCAATATACCATTCCTGAGCTTATTAAAGTAGCTTCCTATCCCTTTAGCACCGTTTTTTAAATCAGTTGGCTTTAGCGATTGGCTGGAAAGTACATTTTCAAACTGCTGAGCGAAATCTTTCATTTGTTCAAGAACGGCTGTTTCCATCTCTTTTAATGTCTTGCGATACTCGCGGATTACATTCGGGTCGCGAAGACGTTGACGGAGACCGTCACCTTTTTCAATATACCCTTCATCAAAAATATTACGTCCGAAATTTTTAATCTCATCCGAAACATTCCAGCGTTTGTCATCAGTAATGCGTTCGTTTATGTAATCAAGTAGCCATGCCAATACCGGTGAATTAGGGCCCAATTTTTCAATCATACTGTCTACGGCATCACTTAATACTTCAATATTATTCAGCTCGATATTCAGGTTGGGACTCAGCTCAAGTTCACGGGCCAGATTACGCATGACGGATTGGAAAAAGGAATCGATGGTTTCGACACGAAACCGGCTGTAATCATGGAGCATGTAGCTCAAAGCTATGCCAGCTGTTTTTCGTATTTCATCTTCCGAACAGCCTGTCTCAGCGATGATGCGTTTTAGGTACGCATCCGAGTCCGGGTCAGCTATATGTATTCCATATAGCTGACTGAGAATACGTTCCTTCATTTCGGCAGTAGCTTTATTGGTGAAAGTCACTGCCAATATCTGGCGGTAGGCACGCGGGTTTTGTATTAGCAACTTGATATACTCAACGGCCAGGGTGAATGTTTTCCCTGAACCGGCAGAGGCTTTATAGACAATAAGTTCGCTCATTCACAGTTTATATTGGATAATAATTATTTTCTTTTTACTATTTCAAACGGCACGCGCACTGAAACACCGTTTTTCATTAAATTGGTCAGGTTCGGATATAACCGTTCTTTGAAAGAGTCCCAGCTGCGATGCTCCATTTGGGTCCATCCGGCTTCTGCCAATGCCAGTCCGCGAGGATAGGTCATGTACGTTACCCGGTTGATATCTTTTATTGCTTCTCCCCAAAGCGTTCCCATTACGCCTAGAATATGTGCTTGTTCGGATGCAGGTCTTCCGTATCCCGGATCAAATTGATAACAGGTTTCGAGCGTTGTGACAGGCATTCCCCAATTGTTGAATTCCGGAAGATCACCTTTAAACTGGGGATAATCGAGATATGCAAATTCTCCCGGTGCCATGATCAGAGGGTTGCCGTGCTGTCGGGTCAGCTCCTGGCAAGTAGGTGTCAATCCGTATCTCCAGCTTACGAGTGTCACATCTTTGGGGTAAGGAAACAGATAGTCATTGGCAGGCATACGAATATTATCCAGTTCGCACCAAAGGATCGGCTCTTTTCCATCTGCCCGTACAAAACTGAGCATTCGGTCGAAGAAAGGAATCATTAACTGAGATGCTTTTTCATATTTCAGTTCTTTCATCATCTTTTGGCAGCGTTCGCATTTGGTCCAGTTTTTTTCTATTACTGCCTCGTCGCCTCCCAAATGGATATAGCGTGAAGGGAAGAGAGCACTTACTTCGTCAATAATGTCTTTGTATACCGTGTATACCTTTTCATTATTGGCGCAAAGCATTAAATCTACTGTTTTACCCACATTCTTTTCAATGGTATCGGTATGTGTACATCCCAATTCCGGATAAGCGGCTAATACAGCGACCGTATGCCCGGGAATGTCCAGTTCCGGGATTATTTCAATATGGCGTTCTGCTGCATAATGAATCAGGTCGGTTAGTTCTTCCTGAGTATAAAAAGGTTGCCCGGCTGTAAGTTTCGGGTGCTTTTTGATCTCCATTCTCCATCCTTGATCATCTGTCAGGTGGAGTTGAAGCACATTGTATTTGTATCGTACCATTTGGTCAATGTAGAATTTTACATCTTCTACCGGCAAAAAATGCCGGGCGGGATCGAGCATTAAAGCCCGATATCCAAAGCGTGGAGCGTCATCAATGCTGACTGCGGCCATTTCTTTCCGATTGGTGGTACATACATCTCCTAAAAGTATTTGATCAACCGTCATTACCCCATAGAAGACAGCTGCTGCACTGGCTCCGCTAATGGTAATTCCTTTCTGATCTATTTTGAGTTTATAATGTTCTTTCCCGTTTAGTTGCGGATCAATAGTTAACCGGATGGCTGATTGCCGTGAGCCGGAAAGGGGGATATTTATTTGCATCCGATCTTTCAGGATGGCTTGCAGGGTGGTAGCCGCAAACTTAAGTTCCGGTTGCTCTGGATGAATAGAGATATTTTTGCCTGTCAGGCTAAAAGGTTTACTTTGCAGTTGCTCTATATGGTTGGGCATAGGCAACAGGGCTGAACGATTGTTTTGTGCAATTGCCGTAAAGGCAAAAAGAAGGAAAATCAGTCCTAAATAGTTTTTCATGGGATTAATTTATTTAATTAGTTTCGCGGCAAATATACGATTTTTGTACGAGAAAACGGACACTTCAGCACAGAAAGAGGGGAGAACTGAACTTTCTTTTTAATCGAAAACTTGCATAAAAATGTGATATTTACTCATGATTTAGAGAAAAAAAGTCAAAATGTATCATTCTTATTAGGTATTATGGGCTATTTTGTTACCTTTGCGCCCCCTTATTCCATAGCGTAGAATAAGGTTAAGTGCTAATTAGATTTAACATGAGACTAAAAACAATCCTACTGACCACTGTGGCCACCGGTTCATTTTTGTGCGAGCCTGTCGCTGCTATGCGTGTTGAACCTCCCGCTATTTCTGAAATGGGATGGTTCTCGAAAAAGAAAAAGAAGAGCAATCCCCAAGACAGCGTCAAAGTTGAGAATGAGTATGAGAAACTGACGGGAAGCGATAGTGTCGCTCATCGCGGTATGTTCAATGTGTTCCGGAAGAAGAATGATTACTACTTTGAGATTCCCGCCACTTTGTTGGGACGTGATATGCTGGTAGTAAATAAACTGCAACGAGTACCTTCGGAACTGAATGAGGCCGGAGTGAACCGCGGAACTAACTATGAGAACCAAATGATCCGTTTGGAGCTGGACAAGCCGGCTAATAAATTATTAATCCGTCAAAGTCGGCCTTTGCCTCTTTTTCCATCCGAAGATGCTATCAGCCAATCGGTGAAGGACAACTATATATCTCCGTTAATAGCCGGTTTCAAGATAGAGGCATATAATAATGACTCTACCAGCATGTTGATTAAGGTAAACGACATATATGATGGTACGGAGACAAGTATTAATAACGTATTTACCAATATTAATCTGGGAACATCGGCTATAAAGAACTTATCGAGAATTTTATCCATTAAGTCTTTCGATAATAATGTAGTGGCAACTTCAGAACTCACTACACGTGTCACAGAAGGGACTACTACTATCTACGTGACAGTGGAGGTAAGTTCATCTATCCTGTTGCTTCCCGAAGTGCCGATGACCGGACGTCTGGACAATCCTCGTGTGGGGTATTTTACTAATCCTCTGACTAATTTCAGTGATGGGCAACAACGGGTGAATAAAAAACAATTCATTACCCGCTGGCGTCTTGAACCAAAGCCTGAGGACAGGGAAGCATATCTGCGGGGTGAACTGGTAGAGCCCCAGAAGCCCATTGTATTTTATATAGAAAACTCTACGCCTTATCGGTGGAGGAAGTATATCAAACAAGGAATTGAAGACTGGCAGGTAGCTTTTGAGCATGCCGGATTTAAGAATGCCATTATAGCCAAAGATATTACCGATGATATGGAGGTGGATATGGATGATGTAAACTACTCTGTATTGACATATGCCGCATCTACCAAGGCAAATGCGATGGGGCCCTCTATTCTTGATCCGCGTTCGGGGGAAATACTTGAGGCTGATATAATGTGGTGGCATAATGTGCTTTCAATGCTTCAGGAGTGGATTACGGTACAAACCGGTGTGGTTCGTCCCGAGGCTCGCGGCGTAACACTGCCGGATAGCCTGATGGGGGATGCTATGCGTTTTGTCGCTTGCCATGAAGTGGGGCATTCACTCGGGTTACGTCATAATATGATGGGTTCTTGGGCTTTTCCTACCGACTCTCTCCGTTCGAAAGCATTTACCGACCGGATGAATTCTACTTCATCATCCATAATGGACTATGCCCGCTTTAATTATGTGGCACAGCCCGGTGACGGTGTGAAAGCTTTGTCACCTCATATCGGACCTTATGATATTTTTGCCATAGAATATGGTTACCGTTGGTATGGCAAACAGACTCCGGAAGAAGAAAAAGGATTGTTGCAGGATTTTCTGGCAAAACATACCGATCGGCTTTACAAGTATAGCGAGGCACAGGATCCCCGGGATGCCGTTGACCCTCGTGCGCAGAACGAGGATCTTGGTGATGACCCCATTCGTTCTTCGCAGTATGGTATTGCCAATTTGAAGCGTATTGTTCCTCAAATAATCCAGTGGACCACTACCGGGGAGAAAGGGCAGACATACGAAGAGGCATCACGTTTGTATTACGCAGTTATCAATCAATGGAATAATTATCTCTATCATGTGATGGCAAATATCGGGGGTATTTATATTGAGAATACAACCGTAGGTGATGGCGAGAAGACTTATACGTTTGTGGAAAAAGAGAAGCAGCAGGCTGCTTTGAAGTTTTTGCTCGATGAAGTATTGTGTTATCCTGAGTGGTTGTTCGATCCGGAGGTTGCACAATATACTTATCTGCTCAGAAATACACCTTTAGGAGTAGTGGAGAATGCACCGACTCAAGTGTTGAAAAATGCACAGTCCTATATCTTTTGGGACTTGCTATCAAATAATCGCCTGATGCGTATGCTTGAGAATGAGTCTGTAAACGGCAGAAAGGCTTTCACAGCCGTGGAAATGATGGATGGTCTGCATAAGGGGATTTTTGCCGTAACCGAGCGTGGCGGCTTACCCGATGTGATGACCCGCAATTTGCAAAAAGGCTTTGTAGATGCATTGATTACTGCTGCTGCCGAAAGCGAAGGAGTGAAGGTGAACAAAAAGTTGACCGATAACCATTTCTTGTTCGATCATCAGGCACCGCTTTGCAGTTGTGACGATCATGCACATCGTTCGGCATACGCCGACCGTATGGGGGCACGCCGTGAACTGAATTTTTATGGTTCTCAGATAAATCGTATTTCAGATGCCATTTCAGTGAAACGGGGAGAGCTGCTCCGCATTAAAGATTTGCTCCAGAGCCGTCTGGGTACATCGGATGTAGCCACCAAATATCATTATAAAGATTTAATTTTGCGTATCAATACTGCGTTAGGCATTTCTAAGTAAATACACTAAAAACACAAAGTTCCCTCTGACAAACACTCAACGATTTTATTTGCTGAGCGAGGGGCTTTGTGTATTTATATAAATAAAAGACAGTTTTCAAAATGAGTATTAATTTTATAGGATGTAACAAATGAAAAGACACGTTTTTATTCTTTTATTGTCTTTTGTCGGAGCATTGACTTCTGCATTTGCCGCCGACAGGCAAGTTCAAGGAGTGGTGATCTCATCGGAAGATAATATGCCGTTGATAGGTGCTTCTGTCTATATAAAGGCAGAGGATCTGTCAAAAGACGGCAACTCTCCGACAATGACAGGAGTGATTACCGACATAAATGGTAAATTCAATATTTCAGTACCCGAGGGAGTAACTCGTCTATTCTGTAGCTATGTAGGATATGATGTGCAGGAAATTAAGCTTGTTCCCGGGAAGAATCAATATGAAATAACTCTTTCTCCATCGGCACAAATGCTTGATGCAGTAGTAGTGACCGGTTATCAAACTGTAGAACGTCGTAAACTGACAGCTGCCGTTGGGAAGCTGAACATTTCGGATGAAACTATTGGTGCTGTAAAAAGTATCGACCAGGCATTGGCCGGACAAATTGCCGGACTTTCCGTAACCTCTACTTCCGGTGCACCCGGTGCACCGGCAAAAATACGTATTCGTGGAACTTCGTCATTAAATGGAACTCAGGATCCGTTGTGGGTTCTGGATGGTATTCCATTGGAAGGTACGGATGTACCTCAGTCGGAGATCTTGAATGATATTTCTAATATACAACAGTCGTCTATTGCCGGATTGAATCCTGCGGATATTGAAAATATTACCGTACTGAAGGATGCGGCTGCTACTGCCATTTACGGGGCTCGCGCTGCAAATGGTGTGATTGTGATAACTACTAAAAAAGGAAAAGTAGGGAAGCCGGTGATTAACTTTTCTTCAAAGTTTACTTATATGCCTACACTGAGTTCCAAGCGTTTGAATCTGTTGAACTCTCAGGAGAAAGTAGATCTGGAACTTGAACTGCTCCGTTCTAATTTTGCCTATGGGAATAATAAGGGTGGAGTCTCTAAAATCATTTCCGGCTACGGTCTGACCGATGCATACAAAAACGGGGGCTGGGGAGCATTGACTTCTGAAGCGCAAGCCGATATCAACCGGTTACGGGATACTGAAACCGATTGGAATGATATTCTCTTTCGTGATGCTTTTAATCAGGAGTATAGTTTGAGCCTTTCGGGAGGTAACGAACGTGTAACCTATTATACCTCTATCGGATATTATAAAGAAAACGGTAACGTAAAAGGTGTTGGGTTGGATCGTTTGAATATTGTAGCGAAGACTTCGTATAAAGTCAACCGCATGTTAAAGTTCGGTGCTTCTTTGTTTGCCAACCGTCGTAATAACAAAACTTACCTGACAGATACGTACGGATTAGTGAATCCGGTTTATTATTCACGCAAGGCCAATCCATATTATCAGCCTTTCGACGCAAATGGAAATTACGTGTACGATTTCGATGTACAAAATACTTCTGATACAGATTTAGGTTTTAATATTTTTGAGGAACGTAAAAATACATCGAACGAAGAGACGATTAATGCGATTTCATCTATTTTCGATGCTGAACTGAGATTCAATGATAAGCTGAAGTTTACTACCCAGCTTGGGTTGCAATTAGAGAAGGCCTCAAAAGAACAGATTGCCGACCAGGAAAGTTTCTCAATGCGTTTAACCCGTAAGAACAGTAAATATTGGGATTCTGCTTCTCAGAGCAACAAATACTTCATACCGGACGGAGGCGTGCACAAGGCATATGAAAACACGAATTCTCAGATTACCTGGAAGGCAATGGGAGAATATCGGGATAGCTTCAATGATATTCACGAACTGGAAATAATGGTGGGTACTGAATTGCGTAAAACCTGGTATGAGACACTCTTTTCCGCGGGATATGGCTTCGACAGACAGACGTTGACCACGAAGCCGGTTATCTTTCCGGACGAAGATCGCGCCAAACAATTTCCACTCCATAAGAAAACGTATAAAGAGAATGCTTATGTTTCTTTCTTCTCCACAGCTTCCTATTCGTTGATGAACCGTTATACATTCGGAGGAAGTATCCGTTTTGACGGTTCGGATTTATTTGGTGTCGATAAGAAGTACCGTTATCTCCCTCTGTATTCAATAAGTGGATTATGGCGGTTATCGAATGAACCTTTCATGCAGGGAGCCAGAAAGTGGATGGATAATCTTGCATTCCGTGCTTCATATGGTATTCAGGGAAATATAGATAAAAACACTTCTCCTTTCTTGTTGGGCAAATATGTGGTAGACAATATTTTACCGGGTGGATCCGAACATATGATCGATATAAACTCGGCTCCGAACAAGAAACTTCGTTGGGAGAAAACTCAATCCGTGAATGTTGGGTTTGATTTTTCGGTACTCAATCAGGCAATTAACCTGAGTGTGGATTATTACTATCGCAAAGGTACAGATCTGATCGGAAGACAAATGTTGCCACTTGAAACCGGTTTTGTTTCGACCAGTGTCAATTGGGCGAGTATGACCAATAAAGGTGTGGAAGTATCTCTTTCCACACGAAACGTTGCTACCAAAAATTTCTCATGGTATACGAACTTCAACTTTGCCTACAATAACAACAAGGTATTGCAGGAAGCTATTCCGGAGGCTCAGACTACTCCGGGGCGTGAAGGATATCCGGTCAGTGCTATTTTTGCGATAAAGACTGCCGGATTGGATGCGGATGGTTACCCTCTGTTCTATGATAAAGAAGGGAAGAAGGTTACTTTGAAAGAACTGTATCGCTTACAGGATCCTTATGGATTAGGTTTTACGGTTAGTTCGGATGTAACTCCGGCAGAAGAACGTGGATTTTATTCATATATGGGTTCGGGAGATACTCCTTATACCGGCGGTCTGATCAATACATTCAGTTATAAAAACTGGGAATTGACAGCGAATTTATCCTTTAATTTAGGAGGATATGTACGTACGACCCCTTCCTATAACTCTATCAATTTTGATCGGGGACAGAATGTGAATCGTGACATTTTGGATCGTTGGACTCCGGAAAACACCGACGGACATTTACCGGCATTGATTACCAGTGAAAAACGTGCTGATGAGTATTATTGGTATGATCAAAAGAGTGATATATATCGGCATCTGGATATTTGGGTGAAGAAGCTGAATTATTTCCGTTTGCAGAATCTGCGTTTAGGTTATCGTTTACCGGAGAAAATGACCAAAGCTTTGGGAATGGGGTCAGCTTCGGTAGCTATTGAAGGACGTAATCTACTTGTATTTGGTTCAAGCTACAAGAATTTCCTCGATCCGGAATCAATGTACAATCCGTATGCACCGCCCATTCCTAAATCAGTTACGTTTAGCTTGAATTTAAATTTTTAATCATTAAGCAGAAAAAAGAAGATGAAAAAAATATATGTTTTGACTTTGTTGAGTTGTCTGTTGATGCTATCTGCCTGTGATAGTTATCTGGACATAAAACCGGTGGGAAGCGTGATCCCCCAAACTGCTGAAGAGTATCGCGCTTTATTGGCGCGTGCTTATCTGAATGTACCGAAGGACCGCGGACAAGCTTGTTTTCGTTCGGACGAGATGATGGTGAATGATAATGAATACGACCGGAATTCATTCGGAGACATCGAACGTTGGAATGATGTTTCTCCGTTTCCGGGAACGAGTCAGTTTACCTGGTCCAATTTCTATAATGTACTTTTTATAGCTAACCAGTTGATCGAGAATGAAAAAGAAATTACAGAGGGCACTCCTGAAGTAGTGAACCAGTTGGTAGGGGAGGCCTATCTACTTCGTGCTTATATGCATTTTGTTTTGGTAAACTTACATGGTCAGCCATATACTAAGCCCGGAGCCTTAAGTTCAAAGTCAGTACCTTTGAAGTTGGATACGGATATTGAAAAGACATTAGGACGCAATACTGTAGAAGAAGTTTATATTTCTATTTTGTCAGATATCGAACGAGCTCGTGAACTGATAAACAAAGAAGAATGGGAAACAGTTTTTTCTTATCGGTTCAGCGTTTTGGCAGTAGATGCATTGCAGTCCCGTGTCAGCCTATATATGGGTGAGTGGCAGAAATGTCTGGAATCTGCCGAAGCAGTATTAGCAAAAAAATCTGTTCTTGTTGATATGAACGAAGCCTCCTTTGTTCTGCCTAATCATTTTGAATCAGTTGAAACCATAACGGCATTGGAGCAAGTTATGAGTTCAGTAGTCAATAACGCCGCATGGGCTCCTGCCTCTTTTCTTACTATTTATCAGGAAGGTGACAGGAGATTGGCTGCCTATTTTGCTGCTCCCGATGAAAATGGAAATCGAAAGAGTTCTAAAGGAGGGAAAAGAGATTACTCCTGTACTTTCCGTGTAGGTGAACTTTATCTCAATGCAGCCGAGGCTGCTGCGCGTCTGGACAAATTGCCGCAGGCACGTACGCGTCTTTTGGAACTGATGCAGAAACGTTACACTCCCGTAGCTTATGTTGAGAAAAAGAATGCTGTGAATACAATGGATAAAGATGCTTTGATTGGTGAAATATTGAATGAACGTGCCCGTGAACTTGCTTTTGAGGGACATCGTTGGTTTGACCTTCGTCGTACTACGCGTCCACGGATTGTGAAAGTTCTCCAAGGCGAAACCTATATACTGGAACAGGATGATCCACGCTATACGATTCCTATTCCGAAAGATGCTATTGCTGCCAATCCGGGATTAGCCAACTAATACACATGAAGATCTAAAAAAGCACACACAACCCAAGCCGCAGAGTCTATAAAAAGACTTTGCGGCTTTTTTTATTTGTAATTTATCGCTGTGCCCTAATAAATAGCTTACGTTAGTATTGATTTAGAATGAAACTTTACTTGTCAGAAAAGTAATTATCTTCTTTTAGAATGTATGAACGGAATTCAGGGGATATGAATTGAATGTTTTATATATCTGTTTGCAAATTAGATGATTATGACGCTTTGCTGCTTGTCGGTCAAAGCCTTGTTTTAACACAGTGTTAAAGCAAGGCTTTTGATGATAAAGAAGAAGTCTTTTAAGTGCAAAAGATTTATTCTTTCTATTCAAGAATAGAATACTTTAAGAATAGCATTAACATTGTTAATTGGGAATTCTTCCGAAACGAGGAGCCGTATTGTTCTATTTTATAGGATATAGGAAAAAACTAACAGATTCCTTTGTGGGTGATTAGACAAAACCGTATTTTTAGAGGCATAATACCTATATTGATGAATTATCAGAATGTATGTGATAAAAATCAGAATAGAGAATAGAAGGAAATAGCATAAATTTGCCCAATATCGTCATTTAGTAGATAAGAAGCCATATAACACAGACATTATGCCTGACAAAATAAAGAATATAAAAACATACCGGAAAAAAGAACGTATGATTCTCTCCCGCTCCATACGGAGAAGGAGAAGGTATATTGAGGTAGCTTTCGGAAATAACGATGCTGCAAGGCTATTGTTGTCAAAGGAGAAGGGGGTGCTGTTTGAAAGCAACAAGGCATACCTGCCGGCAGAAGACTTTGTTTTGGCAGAATTCTTCGACCGTTATGTGAATCTTGCATTTATTGACTATTCCAAAGTAACAGACACTACAAATAAACCGGAAAAAGAAAAGACCATCCGCCCGGAACTGCCTGTGGGCTTTTTGGAAAAGCTGAAACAGATGCGTTACAGCGATCATACAATACGGGTATATACTACCTATATCGGAGATTTTCAACTGCATTTTGCCGGAAGCAACCTGAAAAGGATTTCGCCTGACGAAATAAATGCCTACCTGCTTTATCTGATAGACAAGAGAAATATCTCTTCCTGCCAGCAGAACCAACGTATCAACGCGATCAAGTTCTATTATGAAAAGGTGTTGGGCAACGAACGTCACTGCTACAAGGTAAACCGTGCAAAACGTGAGAAGACACTGCTGGATGTATTGAGCAAGGAAGAAGTGAAAGACTTTCTAACAGTAGCTAAAGAAGATTTGCAGTTTTATTGCATGTATTCGCTGCTGTACTCGGCAGGACTTCGTATCAGCGAATTGCTGAATCTAAAACCGGATGATATAAACATTTCCCGTTCACTGATACATGTACGACAGGGAAAAGGGAAGAAAGACAGATATACGCTGCTATCCAAACCGTTTATCAATAAACTGGAAGAATATAGGATAGCGTATCAGCCGGAAAAGTGGCTTTTTGAACGTGAAGCCGGAGTACAATTCTCTGAAAGTATCGTTTCCAAAAAACTGAAAGAGATAGCCCATGAAGCAGGAATAACAAAAAGAGTATATCCCCACTTGTTCCGCCATTCGTTCGCTACACATTTGATAGAACAAGGAACGGACTTGAAAATCATAAAAGAACTGTTGGGGCATGAAAATATTAGAACAACAGAGATGTACGTCCATATTGCAGACACTTACAAAAGCAAAATTAAAAGTCCGTTGGACGATATTTTAGAAGAAGAGATTTAATAAAATACTTAGAGAAAATAACAGCGGAACATTAAATGACCGCTGTTAGCATAACGTTAGTTTCCATTAAATGAATTTAATTATGAAAATTGAAGATATAACGATAGAGTATTTCAATCGGTCGATTAATTATGAAAATATTACCGTAGAAATGTGGGATGAAGAAGTCTTGCTTCAAACCGTTATTTATTTTTATACGGAAAATCATGACATTTCCCCTTTTATAGAAGAAATAAAATATAGGTTGATTCGCTTTAATCAAGACAGAAACCTGGTTCTTCAAAATATTATAGATGAAGGATATTTGCAGACTGCTGAAACTTGGGCTGAAGATTCTAAGATTACTTTGCCTATATCAAAAGAAAAGTTTTTGGAAAGTTTTTATCCTTTTGAGATAGGATTCTGCATAGGAAATTTAGAAGATGAACCTGACGTCATGGTTTATCTTGGTAGTGATGTTGAATATTTTTCAGACCATGTTTTGTGTTGTTATATAATGAAAAAGAATAATCAAATAGAATATAAATCTGTATTAGAAGGATAATTGGAAACTAACAAGCGGCTCAACCTCCCATAAAGATTGGTTAGCCACCAGACATTAGTCATTATAAAACAATATGTATATCAAAGAACTATCGAAAGGAATAAAAATAAAAGGTTTTAAAAAGAATGGCTTAACTTGGTTATGCCAATGTGATCCTTTTGTTTATATGTTCAGAATTGATCCCGGCAAATATTGTGATAAAAATTGGCAATATTATACCTTGGAGATAGGAATCTATTCTTCAGATGTTTTTGGTTTGTGTTGGGGTAAAGTTCCAAAGGGTAAAAGTGTAAAAAATACAGATTGTTGTTTGAGAGGTAGAATTTCTGATTTCTTTCAAGAAAATGGCAACATTGAATTTTATGAAGGTGTAGAAGTAAAGGAATTACAAGAAAGAATAAATTTCTTAATTGGAAAGGATATTATTCCTTTCTTTAATAAAATAAAATCATTTGAAAAGCTATATAGAATAATGCTTTTCTACGAAGAAAAGGCTATTCAACAAGAATTGCATCAAATATATATTGCTTGTATTGAATATGTAATGAATAAAAAAAATGATGCTTTAATACGATTAGAGAAAATCAATAATCAAGTATGGAAGAAGAAGGCACAAGAAGTAATAATGAGAATGACTAACAAACAAACTAAGTGCTGAAAACAATTAGTTGCAACCCATTAGTAACCTCAACAATAAAATAGAAAGATATGATAAAAATCAACTTTTATTTAAATTCGTTAGACGACAGAGTTAGTCCTTTTGAATTAGGGGATTTTGAATTATGTCTAAATGAAGAAGTATTAATAACTTCCAAAAACACAGTTCCGAATCAATCCATGATGGTTTTTATTTCTGCATTAGATTTGTTAAATGGGATAAATAGATTGCAATGCGATAAGAAAAGATTTCTTTTTATTGGTGCGGATTCATCATTTGCTATTTCTTTTATAAAGAAAAAAACAGTATTAGAGATTTTACATTTTCGACAAAAGATTAAATTGAATTTTGATGAATTTTGCCTTGCCTTATATAAGTCTGTTATGCATTTATATATGGTTGATGGTTCTCCAATAAAAAATGAACCTATGGTAATGGTTGATTTAAAGAATGGTATTTGTAGATTCAAAGAAACATTTAAAATAGAGTAATCTTATATTTTTTAGTGGTTATTATAAACTTAAAAAATGGGAATAATCAACTCGTAACCACGATTTTTCTTTTCATCTTGGCAATATTTTGTTTCTTTCGATAAGCTGCTGATGAAAAATATAAAAAGTAAATAGAGCTACTAACAACCAAATGAACCACCTAAACGGTGCTTATTTTCATACATTATCGACAGATAATATCAAATGGAAAAAGAAGAATTATACAATAAAATAAAAAATATTAGTGAGATACAATCCGTAAATAATTCACATTTGGATATAAACTTATTCCAAAAGGGGGTTATGATTGTAATGCAATATAAAGAAGAAGGTGGAGAACAACAAGAAGCATATGATACGCTCCATTCACTTTATAAAAATTACGCTAACAATAAAGAAGATGAAGCAAAAATGGATTATGTTGCTGATTTATTAGATTGTGTATGTGGCTGGATAGGTAACGAACGATACAAACTATGGAACAAATATCCTTTTGATACTAAATAAGTCGATAACAAGTAGCTTAACTTCCCTAATAATGGTCAGTTAGCTGCCAAACATTATCGTTCAAACAAATAAATGGAATGAATAAAATAGAGTCATTTAAATATATTCGCCCTATTTCTCTGAGTACAACATCTTGTAACTCCATTGACGATTTTCTTCCTATTGAAATTACATGGGAATATAACGGGAGTATATATAATCGGAAACAAGAAAAAGGTGGTTTGTGTGCTATTTTATTAGAACATGATAATGTAATAGGTGTTGTTGAAAATCCATATACTGGAGAATACAATTCAGCTTATGTTTTAAGCGCAACAAATCAAATAATTTGGAATGTGTCTGATTTGTTTATTGCTATATATGGGAGTAAATATTATGGTGGTATAAAGATGCATTTCGTTGATGTGAGAATTGAAAATGGAAGTTTATATTTTTTCATCAATATATCAAATTGTGATTTTCGCTTTTCATTTAACATAAAAACTGGAGAAATAGGACGATTAGTAGAAACAAGATAACTGAACGATAACAAACGGATAAATCTCCCTAACGGTCGATTATCCGCCAAACATTAGTAGCGAATAAAAAAACAAAATAGTATGGAAGAAGTAGTGAAGAAATATGTAGATGAATGTTTGGGCTTTGTGAAAGAACATAGAGAATATCTTATGTATGTTCCTTTTTACGAGAAACCCATAGAACCTGAAATGCAGGCTTTGTTAGATAATAGCATACTTCAAGGGAAATCGGTTAAGATATATGTCACTCAACCGGAACATACTAATTATATGGTGAACATTATTACGGACAAAGACCATGTATGGAAAGTGATAGATAATCAAATTTCAGACGAGGATATTTCCAAATTAGAAAGTAAATTAAATGTTATCCTTCCGCTTTCATACAAGACCTACTTGAAATATAAACACTTTTATGAAATGTTTTGGGATTTAGATGTTCGTCTATATCCAAAGCCCATTCATTCATGGAATAAAATCCTAATTGAAAATAATAAGGAACTGCAAGAGGAAATTCTTGATAAAGGGTATTTTGCGATAGGTCAATATTCTGATTATGGTGTGATAGCTCTTAAATTGACAGATAATGAGAATAAAGAAGGTGAAATCGTCCTCTTTGATTACGAAACACCTGCAACGGAAGTATTAGCACCTAACTTTATAGAATTTCTAAATCAGATATTGCAAAATCCTAAACCTGTTCTTCAAGAATTAAAAGGTTGGGAGAAAAAAATGTATAAAATGGAATGACGCTACTAACAAGCACCTATTCCGCCTAACGGCGGCAAGCTGCATCCCATTATGAACAATTAAACGAAATTAAAAATAAAATAAATGAATACAGTAGAATTAGTTTATGCTTTAAAGAGCAGGTTGTATGATAATGCCATAAACTTATATAAAGACGCTTACAACAAGCCCGTTGATGGCTCAGATGATTACTCTAAAGCAATAAAGACTTTTCAAACTTTATCTGAAAAAGAGAAAGAGCATATTCTTTTTTTAGTAAGAACAGTGATATGGGACACAATGTCTGATCTGTTTTCATGGTTAGATGGAAATTATCTGCTTACCGGGCAGACTGATGATGCCGAGTTAAAGATTAATGAGAACAAAATGAACGGTAATCTACAAGATATTTGGGTCAGTATAGAGGAAGGTATGAGTAAAGAGGATATAGAAGAATCCTATTTGCAATAAATGTTCATAACAAACGGCTTAACTTCCTAAACGGTTAGTTAGCCGACAGCCATTAGCAACCTAAATAACAAAAATATATGATGAACGAAAGGTTAAAAGCTGAATTTGAAGCATATAAAAACGACTTTGAACTTATAAGGCAACAAATTGAAAAAGAGGTCGTAAGAAATGAATATTATAAAAGTGAGTTTTATGAACTTACCCCATTCTCTTATCAGCGTAATGGTTTCAAACAAGGGAAGCCTGTAAAACGTCCTGATACAATAAAAAGTAGCAAAAATCTTTGTGTATATGGATTTAATGATCAAGCAAAAATAATTGAAGTAAAGGCTGGTTGTTCGATTGAAAATCAATTCTATCACACCTTCCTATTTTATACTGACAATCTTGTGAAAAGTATTCTCTATGATAATGGCAAACATCTGATGAATGTATGTCATTACTTTTTCAAGGATGGAAAGCTGAATCGGTTGCTACTTTGTGGTAATTATGGTAGCCGTGAAGAGAATTACATCTATGATGGAAATGTCTTGACACATATTGAAATCAAACAGTATAATGAAGAGGGGGAAAACGCTGGAGGCTTGGTTCACATATTCCAATATCAGGACGATGGGGCTTTAGACTCCATCACCAAATCATTTCCAAATGGATATTCTGAAATAATCTATAAAACAAAAAGAGGTTGCTAACAAACAGATGAAACATTTAAGGTGGTTTATCTGCCGGACATTAGCATTGAAAATAAACTGAGAAAATGATCCAATTAAAAAGAAAAGAAGCTATTAGGTTAATAAAATACCACCATCTTCTCCATTTATCAAATGAAGAAAAGGCAGATATAATATCTGATTATAATTCCAAAGTAAAAGTATATGACAAAAGCAATAGTTTGGATTTTAAAGAGATTCAAAAATATAGTAATAATAAGTATATACTTGATCGATTTTCATATAATGATTTAGTTACTAATGAATACATTGAAGAGATTTTCTTTGCTTTATATAATATTCATATTGAGTTAATTGATAAGCCGGTGTCATTATTAGGATATTGTTGTCCATGTTGTAACTATAAAGTATATAGAAAAATGGAAATATTTGATATTTGCCCTGTATGTATGTGGGAAAATACAAATACTGGAGAAGATCAATATAGTGCCCCTAATCGTTCTACATTAAAAGAGTATCGACAAGAGTTTTTAAATAATCAAAAGTTAGAGCCTAATAATCTTAAATATATACAGTATGAATTAGGGAGTATTTAATTGGGGAACAATATATCAAAATCAACAATAAAAACATCATGATAAAGTAAAAATAAATGCTAACAAACGGCTTAACTTCCGAAAAGTTAGTTAGCCGATAGACATTAGCAACCCAAAATAAATGGAAATGATTGAAGAAACTTTAAGAACTGAATTTGAAGCATTGAAAAATGACTTTGAAATCATAAGACAACAAATAGAAAGCGATGTTGTCAGGACTGAGTTGTATAAGGGCGAGTTTTATGAGCTTACCCCATATTCCTATCAGCGTAATGGTTTCAGACAAGGAAAACCTGTAAAGCGTCCTGATACAGTAAAAAGCACCAAAAATCTTTGTATCTACGGGTTTAATAATCAAAATCAAATAGTCGAAGTTAAGGTTGGTTGTTCAATTGAAAATCAGTTTTATCACACTTTCCTATATTATACAGACAATCTTGTGAAAAGTATTCTATATAATAATGGTAAACGTTTGATAAATGTACGCCATTACTTTTTCGAGGGCGGAAAGTTGAAACGGTTACAGTCATGTGGTAGTCGTGGTAGCCGTGAAGAGAATTACATCTATAATGAAAATGCCTTGACACATATTGAAATTAAACAATATGATATTGATGGTAAAAGTGGTAGTGATTTAGTTCACATATTCCAATATCAAGACGATGGGACTTTAGAAACTATTACCAAATCATTTCCAAATGGATATTCTGAAATAATCTATAAAACGAAAAGAGGTTGCTAACAAACAGATGAAACATTTAAGGTGGTTTATCTGCCGGTTAGCATCAATGAATGAATTATGAGCAAAAGAATAAATAACTGGTCTGAATATTGGCAAAGGTATGATACCCTATGTAGTAATATAAAGTCTGAAAATAATCAGTTGGCAGAACAACTTATAAATGCAAAATTACATGTCAATGGCTTGACTGATGGTTGGTATGACTTCTTAAATTTGTTTAAGGAGTTAATATTCAAGAATGCTGATACTTTAAGTTCAGATTGTAAAGTACAAGCAGATATTCTAATTACTCAATTAGAAAAAGCTCTCGTACCGCAAAACAGATATGGTGGTATGACCGTCAATGAACGTCTTGTTATTGCTAACAAAATGGATGAATTTGATAACGCAATAGACAACAAAGACACATTGAGAATCATAGAAATTCTAAAAAGTGTAGAATTGACTGATGACAACATCAATGCTATTCTTAAGAGTTTCAAAATGTCAGCTATTAAATAAAGAATAAATAATATGATGCTAACAAACAGCAAACCGCCTAAAGCGGCACGCTGCCAGGCATTAGCTATTAAGGAAATGATTGAAATTTATAACATAGAGAATCTTGATGAACTGTCTGTTCATTTAAGTAAACAGGAACAGGGAAAAGCTAGAAATTGGCTTTTTAGTCAGTTTGATAAGTTATACCACTACGAAAACATTAAAGAATGGAATGAACTTGTGAGAGTATGTGAGGCTTTAAAAATTATTGGCTGGGGAGATAGAGAACCTTTGGAAGCGAAAGTTCAACGCTGGATAAATGGTAGTTTCTATACTTCATTGATGAACCAATATTTTGAAATTAAGGATGAGCAAGGATGGAGTAAATTAAAAGATTCCTATGTTTTGGAAAATGGTAGTGATAAAACCTATTATACTGGTTATAAATTTCAGTCGCAACGAAATTTATTGCCCAAATCGCCTATTCGGTGGCAGAAGTCAGGGAACTATCAAAAATCAGTTCAACCGTTCTATGAAAGTCTTGATAGACTAAAAGATTTGGTCGTGCATGAACTTCGACCGGAAGAATATGGCGATAGCTTTTCTTATCTTGGCATTTCAATGTTTTTCAGTCATCACGATGACGAAAATGAATCTGTCAGGTATGAATACTTTCATTCTCAAAATGAAGTGCCAGAAGGATTTAATGGTAAATATTATATTCGTCCTAAGTATAAATGGGGGCGTTTGGTAAATCAAAACGGAGTGTATCATATAAAGGTCGAATGTCATTTTAGCCGTAAATTCGGTGAATTACCGCTATTGGAGCAGAAGAAAATAATCATAAGCGATTTCTTGTATTATATACAATATGTTTCTGATAAATTGCAGAAAAAGAAAATCGAATATGATTGCAACCTCTTAAAAAGCGATTTGGAACTAATTTTAATGAAATGGGAAGATAGCTAACAAATGAATAAACAGCTTAAAAAGACAGTTATTCACAACACCATTATCAACATTGTAAAAAAATGAAAGTATATAGAATAGCGATAAATATAAATCCCCAATATGCCCACCTTCACGCACAAATGGGGCAAAACCTTTCAAAAGGTATTAAAGTGATGTGGGATGATTGGATAGCCAAAGGGAACGTAATACCTGATTTTGTATATAGCACATATACTATTTGCAAAAAAGAAATAGCGGATAATTTGCAGAAACATTTTGTGGGTCTGAAGTTAGTAGAACTCAACTTTGAAAAGAATCCTAAAGAGTTGATTGTAAAAAATCTTAATAGGCTAAAATGGCTGCCTAAAGAAAATGTAGAGTTAACTGGAATTGATACAGATATAGAAATTCCAGCATTACCGCAAAGTACTTTACGATTTGGTGTTAGCGGACTGACAGGAAAAGAATGTATAAAAGAAATTATTGGAGCTGAAACTTTAAAAGGAGATAATATAATACCTCGTGAAGCAGGTAAGGGTATATTCTTCAAAGCAGAAGATATAGGTGGCTATAATTTTTTTAGAAATTGGAGATGTAATATAGTTGATAACAAGCACCTGTGCCACCTAACGGCGGCAAGCTGCATCCCATTATCAACAGAGTAAAAAAATGAAAGTATTTAGAATAGCAATAAATATGATTAAGCAAACCAAGATTTTAAAATTTATAATCCCTATTGTAGTATTCATTCTATTGTATGCTGTCTCAACAATTAGAAACAACAATGTAAAAAAGGATGGCATATATTCTATCGTAACTCTTATTAAATACGGTTCTGCTTATAGAGGGCAAAGTGCAAAATATGAATTTATATATAATAAGACTTTATATGAAGGAAGTTTTTTTATATCATTTGCCGAGAGTAAAAACACTCCAATCGGAACCCGTTACTTTGTAACATTCTTAGCCAAAGCCCCCGACCGACATCTTATATTAGACAGCGTACCATCTTGGTTTACTCTAAAAGCACCAGATAAAGGATGGAAAACATTACCTACGCAAAAACAACTACGAATAATGATGAAAGATAGCTCGAATTAAAATGCTGCCACCGGACATTAACTTGATAATAAATAAACGAAAAATGAAACAGAAATACTATATAATCAAACTATTATTGAAAATATGGTTTGGAATATTATGTATTAGCCTATTGTGTACTACGGGTATTCTTTGGCTAAAGACTCAAAATATAAAACCTGTACCAGATATGGATGCTTCTTATAGAGGCATGGCATTGGCTTGGTCAATTTTGGGAATTTTGGCATTATCTACCGGAGCAATCACTTTGTTCTTGAACTGCTTTGCAAGAGTTAGAAACAGCATACTGTATAGTTCCCTATCATTTTTTCTTATTCCTATTTTGATGATTTTATTTTCTGGTGCAATGTGCTTGTATGATACTACAATACCATTTTTACTTTGTTTATTGGTGTCATACATATTGTTTAGAAATAAAATAATACAGAAAACAAGCGGATGAATCGACCTGATGGTCGATTAGCCACCAGACATTATCAGAATATATATGATAAAAATCAGAGTATAGGATTGAAACACATAACGTATATTTGCAGTCTATTTCAATGAAATGGATGAAATCATAAAAGTAATTTGAATATGAAACACTTTAAAATAATAACGATGGGAATACTTGCCTCTATTCTGGGTTTACTGGGATGTGGATATGGAAACAAGCGAGCTACGCAGAGTGAGAGTATAAATCCTTATATTCCGGTAGCCGCACAGATTACAATGGATAAGTTGCCGGGCGTGCTGAAAAACGTACAGGCAGGACGAACGGAATATGATTTTACGGGTATCTGTGCCAATGGTGTGGATTGTATCTATTTCATGCAGGATAACGGAAAGTTCTACATTGATTTTGAAGCCATGAGCAAAGACCAACTTCCCTATCTGGATTCATTGAAGCAGTTTGCCAAAGAGCATAATTACCCAATTATCGAAACGACCTATAACAACACGCCCATAGATTACGATCATGTGAAATATGCTCCGGTTCTAAGCCTGAAAGTCAATGTGGATATTGACAGCATCGTTCATGTCGGAAAATTGATTGAACAAACCATTTTCAAGAATAACGATCAGACCATTTACGATATAGTGCCTTAGAGGGCATAAGGAGAATATAAAAGAATAATGATAAAATGAGAGATAAGGATTCCGGGAAAAAGACATTCTGGATTTACCCTACAAATAAGTTTGTTTGGGCAGGAGTTGTAATATGCAGTATATTTAGTGCATTTATGATCTACTTTTTATGTGTAGCCAATTTAAGTGAGAATAAAGTCCTCTTTATTTTCCTGTTGCCCATATCTTTGTCTATCCTGTTAATCTGTTGGGCACTACCCAGTAAGATTTTGCTTTGTGAGGATAGAATAGAAGCACGAAGCCTGTTCGGGAAAAGAAGCATCCGGGTGGATGAGATAAACTCGTGGGGAGTTGTGCAAATGTATAAGCCCTACCGTTGTAAAGAGGGTATTTATTCTTATATACCTGCCAAGTCATTCAAACCTTCCCGTAAAATAGAGGAGAACATAATTTTCTCGTATAGCCTGTTTTTATCCAATATTCCGCACTATGACGGGAAAAAGAAAAATTCGTCCCAAACAGATAAAACTATTTTTGTCAGTTACCGGAAAGAAGTGTATATTGCATTGGAAAAGTATCTGAAAGAAAAAAAATAATGTATTAATATTAGTATATATGAAAGAATTTGGAACTATCGGAGATTTAATCAATGCTTATAAAGCATTACCATGTGACGCTTATATCTATTGCTCAAAAAGTGTTATTGAAACAGAGAACTTGGAGAATGACAAATATTTAGTCATTGAATCGGAAGAAGAGGATGAATATGTGGAAACAGAAGATGGTGAAGTCCCCAAACAAGCATACGATTTGGGTATGAGTTCGTTGGTCGATGTTGAAACATTTAAGTATATATTGAGCTTTCAATATAAATTGAATCCCAAAACATTATACAAAGATTGTATAAAGGCTATTGAGTATTATTTAAGTAATGATGATTTTCTGGATGAATAAAAGAATCATTTCATTTATCTGTGCAGGATTGGTAGCAACAAGTTGCGTGTTCTCACTCTGTTTCTATGATTATTTTGCCAACGATGGCACTACCAGCAATCCCATCTATTGGATTTTCGACTTTTTCCAGTTATCCATACTGCTGGGACAAGCCGGAATAGGCGTTTATACTATCAATGCGCTTCTACGGCAGAGGAAAGAAGCCGTTTCTTCTTTGGGATATTTTGCGGCTCACGTATTTCTGCAAAATATAACTCCTTTGCTCCAAGCATGGTCTGCGGCTGTCATTACGGAATATCCGCAATGGTTGCTGATGAGTCAGGTCGGCTTTAGCATTGTTCTTTTTCTTACTTTGCTAATCATCCAGCCTGCCTCTCTATTCAGGAAGTCGGAATATATCCCCCGGCTGTTGATGGCTGCATTTTATATCAACTGCGTATATACGGCACTTACCGTCATCGGATTAATTATTACCTTGTAATGATTGCATATAAACAGAATCCAGCACAGCACCTTCCCAATGAATAGCAGGCGGGTATTGTTTCCAACCTTTTTCCGGTGGGGACAGTACCCATGTGGGGACAAACTCGTCCCCAAAAGCCTTATTGTATTCAGGGTTGCTGACGGCATACCTCACTATGATGCGCAAAGGATTGCTGACACCCAAGAATTTGGGGTATGTCGTCGTAGTATTATATTTCACCCCATCCACATAAAAACCGAACTGGCGTACCTTATGTCCCCCTTTAATGACACCCGACACTTTTTCATAAGTGGCTAAAGTGTATCGGTTGCCTTCCGCCAACGCACGGGCTTTGTGTATGCTATCATACCATGTCCAGCCGGAACCTGCCATTGCAATCAGGCATAAAAGATAAGTGAATAGCGAAGTCTTTTTTCCCTCCGTAGCCCATTGCATTTTCAATAGCGAGCCTACTATCATGGCAAGGGCTCCCGCACCCAACAGGGAGACACAGACCAAAGCCGGAATGTTCATGTACTCTATCATATTGTTGTTTATACCGTACCTTTTAGTTCTTGTTTTTGGTTGTCCATTCTTTTTCGATAGCTTGACGGATTGCTTCCCGGTTATCACAATTCCTGCCACCGGAAGCGTGCCAACGGCGAGTGGGATTGCATCGGCTATTGTAAGCCATATACGGATTCCCGAAAATGACGGTTATACGCACACGCCAGCGCATACAAATGTCATCGGCTACGAATTGCTGTTTGTTGCACAGTATTATTTCCCACTGATTTTCCTTAGCCAGCCGTATCAGGACTTTTTGCTGCTCTTGGGGGGTGAGTGCCGTACTGATGTAATGCAGTTTGAGCGTGTTCTTCTTATTCCGATAGGTAATGTAACCAACCGCAGCGAAAACAACCGGAAACAATACGACAAACCATATAGATTCCGGTTCTATCGTTTCACCCTTAATCTTTGCCATCAGAAGGCAAAACAGTAAAGCGACAGAAGTAAACAGAAGCATAAAAAGAGGCTCTTTAGGATAGTAATCCTTTTTCTCCTGATCCGTCAGCTCTATGCGGCGGTTCTTTAGCGTGCGCTTTAATAATTCCTGATTCATATCGGATTCTTTGATTTACAAAGTTACTACAAAAAAGAGAAATGCGGAAAGATATAGTGATAGAATTGAGTTACAAGGGTTTCAGTCGTGCTTCCGATTATTCGTGAAGCCATCGCAATCACCGCTGAAGCCAAATCAGGACGCCGCTACGTTACTTGTCCGTAACCATGCACGGAATGGCGACAAACGGACACGGATAACGAAACAAGGCGTTAAGGATTAGTGAGTTACTGACAACTCACGCAACAAATCCGGTTACGGAAAAAGATTGCGCCGTTCCTCCCCGTTTTGCGTACCGGCGACGGACTCTTCACCAACTAATTTTGAACCTAAAAAAATAAGGACGATGAAGAGTACATTTTCAGTAATCTACTACCTCAAACGTCAGGTAGTGAAAAAGGACGGGACAGTACCCGTCATGGGACGCATTACGGTGGACGGCAGCCAAACGCAGTTCAGCTGCAAACTGACCGTCGATCCCAAGCTGTGGGACACCAAAGGGGGACGTGTCACGGGCAGAAGCTCGGCGGCACTCGAAACGAACCGCATGCTCGACAAGATGCGTGTGCGCATCAACAAACACTATCAGGAAATCATGGAGCGTGACAACTTCGTCACGGCGGAGAAGGTCAAGAACGCCTTTCTCGGACTGGAACATCGCTATCACACGCTGATGCAGGTGTTCCGGCAGCACAACGAAGACTACGAGAAACAGGTGGATGCTGGCATGAAAGCCAAAGGCACGCTCCTGAAGTACAGGACCGTTTACAAGCACCTGCAAGAGTTCCTCACCATCCGCTACCGCGTGAAGGACATCGCGCTGAAAGAGCTTACGCCCGCCTTCATCTCCGACTTCGAGATGTTCCTGCGCACGGACAAGCACTGCTGCACCAACACCGTGTGGCTGTATGTCTGCCCCTTGCGGACGATGGTGTTCATCGCCATCAACAACGAGTGGCTCACACGCGACCCATTCCGGGAGTATGAAATCAAGAAGGAGGAAACGACACGCAGTTTCCTGACGAAAGAGGAAATCCGGCTGCTGATGGAGGGCAGGCTGAAAAACGCCAAGCAGGAGCTTTACCGCGACCTCTACCTGTTCTGCGCCTTCACGGGCCTGTCGTTCGCCGACATGCGCAACCTGACGGAAGAGAACATCCATACCTACTTCGACGAACACGAGTGGATAAACATCAACCGCCAGAAGACGGGCGTGGTGTCCAATATCCGCCTGCTCGACATCGCAAAGCGCATCATCGACAAATACCGGGGTCTGTGCGGGAACGGCAGGATTTTCCCCGTTCCCCACTACAACACGTGCCTTGCCGGAATCCGTTCCGTCGCCAAGCGTTGCGGCATCACCAAGCACATCACGTGGCATCAGAGCCGACACACGGCAGCCACGACGGTGTTCCTCTCCAACGGCGTACCCATCGAAACGGTCAGTTCCATGCTGGGACACAAGAGCATAAAAACGACGCAGATATACGCGAAAATCACCAAAGAAAAGCTCAACCAAGACATGGAGAACCTTGCCGCAAGGTTGAACGGCATCGAGGAATTTGCAGGTTGCACCATCTAAAAAGAAAAGCCATGAAACGTGACATAATCATCATAGAGGACAAGGCGGTCAGCGTAACCGGTAACGAGATATGGATGACCTCCACAGAAATCGCCGGACTGTTCCACACGGGCGTCCCGGCAGTGAACGCCGCCATCAGAGCCGTCCGCAAGCCGGACGTGCTGAACGACTACGAGGTGTGTCGCTACATGCGGCTTGAAAACGGGCTTTCAGCCGACGTGTATTCGCTGGAAATCATCATCCCCATCGCCTTCCGGCTGAACACCTACCATGCACACGTGTTCCGCACGTGGCTGGTGGGCAAGGCACTCTCGAAGGAAAAGCGGCAGGCATACGTGATGTTCATACAGAACGGAAAAGCCGGGTATTGCTAAACACGCATAAAAAGAAAAAAGAAAAAGGAAACGGACAGCCCGTATGGAGTTGCCCGTTTCCTTTTTTCATGCAGCCGCCTTATTCCATCGGCTTGCGGTAGTTCGCCTCCAATAGTTCACGCAACCCCGATTCGGGGTAAAGCACCTTCCCTCCCAAAAGTATAAAGGGCAGCACCCTGTTGTTGCGGTACTCCTGCAAGGTGCGGCGGCTGACACGGAGCAGTTCCGCCACCTCCCTGTCCGTCAGGTAACGCTCCCCGTCCAACGGCGGGCGGTAACTTTCCAGAAAGGCGGAGAGCCATTTCGAGCCTTTGCGCATGTTCTGCACGACGGTGGCAAGCGGCTCGTCCTCCATCGTAAACACTTCATTGTTCTCGTTCATCATAACTTCGGATTCAGTGGGTTGTGAATAATAAAAATCAAATCATTTTCCGCCGGGATAGAGCGTGCCGACAAGCGGAATGAGCCTTTTGACCTCCTCCGGCTTGTAATAGAACCTGCGGTTTATCTGCGAGTAGCCGATAAGCCGCCTGTCACGCAAAGTCTGCAACGTGCGCGGGCTGATCCTCAACTGCCCGCAGACCTCCTCGCCCGTGAGCCACCTTTCCATCCGCCCGCCGTCGCTCCTGCGCCTCAGGGCGGCTACCTTCTCCGCGAGGGCGTTGAAGGACGCCACCATCATCTCGAAGGTCTTTTTCTCGATAGATACTATTTCCATAAGCAAAACATTTCAGAGTTTGCCGCAAAGGTAACGAAGCCGCCTTGAACACGTACCGTTTCCCGCTAAAAGGCAGCTTGTTGCGCCGTCTGTCCGGGTTACGGAGCCATTATCCGTAAAAATCTTACGTGAGCCACGTAGTGAGCTGTTAAAGCCCATTTGGTTTATTGCCGAATTTTGTCGCAGAAACATAGCGCAAGCCGAGCGCAGAACGTCAAGCCCGCTTGAACGGTATGCCGAGGCGCAGCCTATGTTCATGCAAATAAACCAAAAGAAAGAACTGAATATGAAAGTGATAACGATGGAAAGTTCCGCCTTCACCGCATTGACGGAACAGATAGCCGAGATAGCGGCACACGTGCGTGCCGTTTCCGGCGGTAGGAAGGAAGAAGCTCCCGACAGGTTGCTCACCACCCGCGAGGCGGCGCACCTGCTGAACGTGAGTTGCCGCACCCTCCAGCGCATGCGCAGCGAACAGCGCATCGCCTATGTCGTGCTGCGCGGCAAGTGCCGCTACCGGCAGTCGGAAATCGACCGCCTGCTCGAAGACAGCACCGTTACGGGCGAAGCCGCGACACCGGAACAGTTGAAACGCAACCACACGCTGCGCACGGGCGGCAGACCCAAAGGAAGGAGGACGTAAGACATGGAACTGCTTACCCGCAACAATTTCGAGAACTGGATGCAGAAGGTGATGGAACGGCTCGACCGTCAGGACGAGATGCTGCTCTCCATGCAGCCGTCCGGCAAAGCCCCGAACCCGATGGACGGGATCAGGCTTTTCGACAACCAAGACCTGTGCATACTGCTCCAGATCAGCAAGCGCACCCTGCAACGCTACCGCAGCATCGGCGCGCTGCCCTACAAGACGCTCGGCAAAAAGACCTATTACAGCGAGGCGGACGTGCTGACGTTCCTCTCCGAACATGTAAAGGATTTCCGCAAGGAAGACATAGCCTTCTACAAGGCTCGTATCCATAATTTCTTTCAAAAATAACCATTAAAACATTTTTCAGATGGCAAAGAAAAAAGACGAAAAGGACGTGCTGGTTGTCCGTGACGAGAAGACGGGCGAAATCAGCGTGGTAGCCGGGCTGAACGCCGACGGCTCCCCCAAGCGTATCCCCGCGAAAGCGGAGAACGCGCAGAGTTTCCTGCAATTCGACCGGCACGGCGACGTGCTGGACAACTTCTTCAGGAACTTCTTCCGGCAGTGCAGGGAACCCAGCCGCTTCGGTTTCTACCGTGTCGCGGCGGACCAAGCCGACAAACTGCTGGAGGTTATCAAGGACTTGCTGAAAGATCCCGACGGCAACAAGGAGATGCTTGCGCCCCACAAGGTGGACACCTCCGGCTACGAAAAGAAAGTACAGGAGGAGCAGTCCGCCGAAAAACAGGAACAACCGGAACAGAAACAAGATGACGAACCTAAAAAACAGGAAGAAATGGAACAGAAAAACGAACAGAATCAGGAAAGTCCTCAGCAGACGCAGGGCAACCGGGGCTACCAGCCCATCGACGAGAGCAAGATCAACTGGCAGAAGTTGGAGGAGAAATGGGGCGTGAAGCGCGACGACCTTGAAAAGTCGGGCGACCTTAACAGGATGCTCAACTACGGCAAGTCCGACTTGGTGAGGGTGTCGCCCAATTTCGGCGGAGAGGCTTTCGAACTGGACGCCCGCCTCTCCTTCAAGAAGGACGGCGAGGGCAACGTCAGCCTTGTGCCGCACTTCATCCGCAAGGAGCAGAAGCTCGACGACTACAAGGAACACAAGTTCTCCGACGATGACCGGAAGAACCTGCGCGAAACGGGCAACCTCGGCAGGGTCGTGGACCTCGTGGACAGGGAAACGGGCGAGATCATCCCCTCGTTCGTCAGCATCGACCGCAAGACGAACGAAATCACGGATGTCTCGGCCAGCAAGGTGCGCATACCGGAACGCATCGGCAAGACGGAAATCACCAAGCAGGAGCAGGACATGCTGCGTGCCGGTCTGCCCGTGCGTGACAAACTCATCGAACGCAAGGACGGCAGGAAGTTCGTCACCACCCTGCAAGTGAACGTGGAGCAGCGCGGCGTGGAGTTCGTGCCGGGAACCGGCAGGTCGCCCCGTGCCGTCCAGACACAGGAAAATAAGGAGAAACAGGCGCAAGGTACGGAAAACACAGCCAACACGAACAAGGAGCAACGCCGCAACACGTGGACGAACGCCGACGGCAGCATCCGCCCCATCAGCAAATGGAGCGGCGTGGACTTCACCGAGCAGCAGAAAGCCGACTACGTGGCGGGCAAAGCCGTGAAACTGGAGAACGTGACCGACAAGCAGGGCTTCCACGCCACGATGTACATCAAGTTCAACCCGGAGAAGGGACGCCCGTACCGCTACGACACCAACCCCGACAACGCGCAGAAGGTCGCGCCTTCCAACGAGAGCCGCACGCAGGTGGCGGTGAACAGCGAGGGCAAGACCAACGAGGCTACCAAGAACCTGAAGGAGCCGTTGCGGAAGGGACAGACCGCCCCGAAGGACACCGCGCAGCAACAGCAGCAGGAGAAGCCGCAAAAAAGAAACAATAAGGGCATGAAGATGTAATCCGGTGTCCGCCACTAAATCCGAAGTAACATTTGTAAAATTCAAAACGACAGAAGAATATGAAGACAATCATTGCAGAAAAGCCGTCTGTGGCACGTGAGATCGCCCGTATCGTGGGCGCGACAAAGAGAGAGGAAGGATATTTCGAGGGAGGCGGCTACGCCGTGACTTGGGCGTTCGGACATCTCGTACAGCTTGCCATGCCCGACGGCTACGGCATACGCGGCTTCGTCCGTGACAACCTGCCCGTCATCCCCGACACCTTCACGCTCGTCCCCCGTCAGGTAAAGACGGAGAAGGGCTACAAGCCCGACAGCGGCGTGGTGACGCAGATCAAGACCGTCACCCGGCTATTCAAGGAAAGTGAACAGATCATCGTGGCGACCGATGCCGGACGCGAGGGTGAGCTTATTTTCCGCTACCTCTACCATTACACCGGATGCGCCACCCCGTTCGTCCGCCTCTGGATAAGCTCGCTTACCGACAAGGCTATCCGCGAGGGACTGCGCAACCTTGAAGCGGGCGGCAAATACGACGACCTCTATCTTGCCGCCAAAGCGCGGAGCGAATCGGACTGGCTCGTGGGCATCAACGGCACGCAGGCACTCTCCATCGCCGCCGGACACGGCACTTACTCCGTCGGGCGGGTGCAGACACCTACATTGGCGATGGTGTGCGCACGCTACTGGGAGAACCGCCGCTTCACGCCCGAAGCCTTCTGGCAGCTCCATATCGCAACGGACGGCTGCGACGAAGGAACTGTGAAGTTTTCCTCTTCCGAAAAATGGAAAGAGAAAGAGCCCGCGACGGAACTGTATAATAAGGTGAAGTCGGCAGGCACAGCCACCGTCACGAAAGCCGAACGCAAGGAGAAGACGGAGGAAACACCGCTCCTGTACGACCTGACCACGCTCCAGAAGGAAGCCAACACCAAGCACGGCTTCACGGCGGAACAGACGCTTGAAATCGCGCAGAAGCTCTACGAGAAGAAGCTCATCACCTATCCGAGAACCGGAAGCCGCTACATCCCCGAAGACGTGTTCGCCGAAATCCCCAAGCTGCTCGCCTTCATCGGGGCTTTGCCCGAATGGAAAGGCAAGGTGCAGCCGAAAGCCGTCCCGACACGCAGAAGCGTGGACGGTAGCAAGGTGACGGACCACCACGCCCTGCTCGTCACGGGAGAGAAACCGCTGTTCCTCTCCAAAGAAGACAACACCGTCTATCAGATGGTTGCCGGGCGCATGATCGAGGCGTTCTCCGAGAAATGCGTCAAGGACACCGCTACCGTCACGGCGGAGTGTGCCGGAGTGGAGTTCACGGTGAAAGGCAGCGTCATCAGGCAAGCCGGATGGCGTGCCGTATATGGTGAGGAGGACAAGGAAGAAACCGCCATCCCCGGCTGGCGGGAAGGCGACACGCTGACGTTGAAAGGCTGTTCCATCACGGAGGGAAAGACCAAACCCAAGCCGTTGCATACCGAAGCAACCTTGCTCTCGGCTATGGAAACGGCGGGCAAGGACATAGAGGACGACGCACTCCGTCAGGCTTTGAAGGACTGCGGCATCGGCACGCCCGCCACCCGTGCCGCCATCATCGAAACGCTCTTCAAGCGCGGCTACATGGAACGCTGCAAGAAATCGCTTGTGCCGACAGAAAAAGGGCTTGCCCTTTACTCTGTCGTGAAGACGATGCGCATCGCCGACGTCGCCATGACGGGCGAATGGGAGAAGAATCTGGCACGCATCGAGCGCGGGGAGCTGCCCGCCGACACCTTCTGCAAGGAGATAGAGGCGTACACAAAGGAGATTACCTCCGAACTGCTCTCGTGCGACAAGCTGTTCGCCCGCAGGGATTCCGGCTGCAAGTGTCCCAAGTGCGGAACGGGCAGTATGCAGTTCTACGGCAAGGTCGTCCGCTGCGACAACGCGGACTGCGGGCTACCCGTGTTCCGCCTGAAGGCGAACCGCACCCTTTCCGATGACGAGATCAAAGAGCTGCTCACCGATGGGCATACGAAGCCGCTCAAAGGCTTCAAGAGCAAGCAGGGCAAGAGCTTCGACGCCATAGTCGCCTTTGACGGGGACTATAACACGACTTTCGTGTTCCCCGAAAGGAAAACGAGCAGGAAATTTTCAGGACGGAAGAAATAGTATTAACTTTGCCACTTGTTCAGAGTAATGAATTGTTCTTCGATACCGGATTACACTCATACTTTGGATTTAGTGGTGGCACTCGGAGGGATACCGAGTGCCTTTTCATTCTCCTTTTCAGACGATTATCCCCATCATTATCAACCCACTAAATTCCAAAGTAATGAACAACAAGAAGAAAAACGAAGGTCAGACCGACTTTTCCTATTACGGTCTGTACCTGCTGGACTATCTCCGCACGAACAGGTTTGAACAGGCTTCCGACGATGCCTTCATCCGGGAACGTGCCGACCGTGCCGCCGAAACGTATGAGCGTGCGCGGCTCGAAGGCTATCCGTCCGAGGGGGCGCAGGAGTTGGCGATGGACACGCTCCTGCGTGGTCTTCGCTATTCCAAGTACGCCATCCTCCGCGAAGTCGTGGAAAACGAGTTTGCCGACGAAGTGCCGGAAAAGAAACGCGAAGCCTTCATCCGAAAGCTGCTGCCGCCTGTCGGCAACGTATTCTCCGCCTATGATCTTTCGGACGACAACTTCGCCCTGTCGCCCGAATACGACCTGCTCTACACGGAGCTGACGGGAGCCGTCGTCCTTTATATCGGGGAATATGGCGTTTAACCGCAAACAACGGCTGCGGGACAACATCGAGGCGATACGGACGGCATTCATCCTTGACAGGGAACGGAGGACGGCAACCGCCGAGGAACAAGCCATACTTCGGAAGTATTGCGGTTTCGGCGGGTTGAAGTGCATACTGAACCCGGCAAAGGAACTGACGGATGCCGTGCATTGGGCGAAATCGGACCTCGAACTGTTTGCCCCTACGGTGGAACTGCACAGGCTGGTGCGTGAAAACAGCAAGGACGATACGGAGTACAAGCGGTACGCGGATGCCATGAAGCAGTCCGTGCTGACCGCATTCTACACACCGCCGGAGATAACCGGCACGATTGCGGAGGCTCTGCATGAACACGGCATACGTCCCGACCGTGTGTTGGAGCCGTCGGCGGGCGTGGGCGCATTCGTGGATGCCGTGCTGGAAAACAAGCCGGACGCGGACATCATGGCTTTCGAGAAAGACCTGATGACGGGCAAGATATTGGGACACCTGCATCCCGACCAAAAGGTAAGGGTGCAGGGATTCGAGAAGATAGAGAAGCCCTTCACGGATTATTTCGACCTTGCCATCTCGAACATCCCGTTCGGCGACGTGGCTGTGTTCGACCCGGAGTTTACAGGAAGCCAAGACCCGGCAAGGCGTTCCGCACCGAAGGCAATACACAACTACTTCTTCCTGAAAAGCCTTGACGCTGTGCGTGAGGGCGGCATCGTGGCGTTCATCACCTCGCAGGGGGTGCTGGACGCACCGTCCAACGCACCCATACGCGAGTATATGATGCGTAATGCCAATCTGGTGGGTGTCGCACGCCTGCCGAACAATCTCTTCACGGACAACGCGGGTACGGAGGTGGGCAGCGACCTGATTATCCTGCAAAAGAACAGCGGAAAGAACGGGGAACTGTACTACAACGAGAAACTTTTCATGCAGACCGAACAGACGCCCATCGGCACTTCGGTGAACGGGTATGTATGGAGCATCAGCTCTCTTTCCAATACGGATTTAATCAGAGGCACAGACCCTTACGGGAAACCTGCCTATCAACTCCTGCACCGGGGCGGCATCGGGCAAATGGCGGAGGACTTGCGGGAACATCTGAAAATCGAGTTGCATCAGTTTGACAAAGAACTGTATGAAATGTACAGCCTGCATCCGGCACAGGGGAAAAGCACGGTTACGGAAACCATTTCCATACCAGTTGTCACTCCTGAGATACAGCCACGTAATGAAATGGCAGCCAAGCCCGAAGCGGTAACACCGCAGCCGGAGGAAGAAAAGCCGGAGATAGAGCCGCACCGTCCCGATTATTCGGAGGGCGTGCAGCTCTCCCTGCTCGACCTCTGGGGCATGACCGAGGAGGTACGCAAGCAGGAAGCACCCTCCAAGAAGAAAAAGACGGCGAAAAAGGAAAGCCCGGCAAGACGTATGCCTCCCAAACCGCAGGCGCAGGTTACGCCGAAGGTTACGACCGCACCGCCACAGCCGTCTGCCGCACCACCGACGGAGAACAGGGACAGCCAAGAAACAAAGCCGGTGAGTGTCGCAGCCAAAGCCGATCCGGATGATATTTACGCCACTTTGGATTGGGATACCAACCCGCCCATCAACGGCTTCTATGAAATGATGATGGACCTCACGCCGGAGCGACGCAAGGAGCTTCGCAGGCTGGCGGCACAGCATCAGGAGAAACGGCAGCATGTCCCGGACGTGAAAGCCGCACCGGAGCAGGAAACACGGCAACCCGAAACGCAGCCGGAAGTTGCCGCCACTCCTGCCGCTCACGCAACGGAAACGGCTGCAACCTCCCTTTTCCCCGAAATGGAAGCGGAAAAACCGGAGGAGGAACCTCTCGACCTTTCTCCCCGTCCGTTCAACGGCATGCTGGAGCCGCACTATCGTGACGGCTCTATGGTACTGGATGCTTCACGCAATCTCGGTTATTTGAAAGACCTCACGCCTTACGGCGCGACATTCCAACCGCTTGACCTGACTGGCTACCAGAAGGAGAAAGCGATGTTGTATGTGTCACTCCGTGATTCATACGAGCGGCTTTACCGCTACGAGGCGGAGTATCACGATGAAGGGTCTGCACAACGCATAGCGTTGAACACCTGCTACGATGAGTTTGTCATGCGCTACGGCAACCTCAATGCCAAGCAGAACGTGAAACTGTTGATGATGGATGCCGCCGGGCGCGACATCCTTTCGTTGGAACGTGCGGAAGACGGCAGGTTCGTCAAGGCGGACATCTTCGAGCGTCCCGTTTCCTTCTCGGTGGAGAGCCATGCCAACGTAAGCTCTCCCGAAGAGGCACTCTCCGCATCGCTCAACAAGTTCGGCACGGTCAATCTCGACTATATGCGGGAGATAACCGACAGCACGGAAGAGGGATTGCTTGACGCCCTCAAAGGACGCATCTTCTACAACCCGCTCGTAACCGGTTACGAGATAAAGGACAGGTTCATCGCCGGGAACGTGATAGAGAAGGCGGAGCGCATCAAGGCATGGATGGGTGACAACCCAGAAAACGGGCGTATGCCGGAAGTGAAGCAGGCGTTGTTGGCTCTGAAAGAAGCCGAGCCGCCGCGCATCGCCTTCGAGGACCTCGACTTCAATTTCGGGGAACGCTGGATTCCGACGGGCGTGTACGCCGCCTACATGAGCCATCTTTTCGACACGGACGTGAAAATCGCCTACTCCGCAAGCATGGACGAGTATTCGGTGGCGTGCGGCTACCGCACCATGAAAATCACGGACGAGTTTTTAGTGAAGGGCTATTACCGGAACTATGACGGTATGCACCTGTTGAAACACGCCCTGCACAACACCTGCCCCGACATGATGAAGTCCATCGGCAAGGATGAGCATGGCAATGACATCAAGGTGCGCGACAGCGAGGGCATACAGCTCGCCAACGCCAAGATTGACGAAATCCGTAACGGGTTCTCGGAATGGCTGGAAGAGCAGTCGCCGCAGTTCAAGGAACGGCTGACGACAATGTACAACCGCAAGTTCAACTGTTTCGTGCGACCGAAGTATGACGGTTCGCACCAGACGTTTCCCGACCTCAATCTGAAAGGATTGGCAAGCCGGGGTATTCAAAGCGTTTATCCGTCGCAGAAGGATTGCGTCTGGATGATAAAACAGAACGGAGGCGGGATCTGTGACCACGAAGTTGGAACAGGTAAAACACTGATAATGTGTATTGCAGCGCATGAAATGAAGCGTCTGAACTTGGCGCACAAGCCGATGATTATCGGCTTGAAGGCGAACGTGGCGGAGATAGTAGCCACTTATCAGGCGGCATATCCTAATGCGAGGATTCTCTACGCTTCGGAAAAGGATTTCTCGACTGCCAACCGCGTGCGTTTTTTCAACAACATCAAGAACAACGACTACGATTGCGTCATCATGTCGCACGACCAGTTCGGCAAGATACCACAGTCGCCGGAGTTGCAACAGCGCATCCTGCAAGCGGAGCTTGACACGGTGGAGGAAAACCTTGAAGTGCTGCGGCAGCAGGGCAAGAACGTGTCGCGGGCGATGCTGAAAGGATTGGAGAAACGCAAGCACAACCTTGTGGCGAAGTTGGAGAAAGTGGAACACGCCATCAAATCCCGCACGGATGACGTAGTGGACTTCAAGCAGATGGGCATCGACCACATCTTCATTGACGAGAGCCACCAATTCAAGAACTTGACTTTCAACACCCGGCATGACCGTGTGGCGGGGTTGGGAAACTCGGAAGGAAGCCAGAAAGCCCTGAATATGCTTTTTGCCATACGAACTATACAGGAGCGCACGGACAAGGACTTGGGGGCTACGTTCCTGTCCGGCACAACCATTTCCAACAGTCTGACGGAATTGTACCTGCTCTTCAAGTATCTGCGTCCGAAGGAATTGGAAAGGCAGGATATCCGATGCTTCGACGCATGGGCGGCAATTTTCGCCAAAAAGACAACCGACTTCGAGTTCAACGTGACGAACAATGTGGTTCAGAAGGAGCGTTTCCGATATTTCATCAAAGTGCCGGAGCTTGCCGCCTTCTACAACGAGATTACCGATTACCGCACGGCGGAGGACGTGGGTGTGGATCGTCCGCGTAAGAACGAGATACTGCATCACATACCTCCCACGCCCGACCAAGAGTATTTCATCAAACAGCTGATGCAGTTCGCCAAGACGGGTGACGCCACGCTGCTGGGCAGACCGCCCCTGTCGGAAACGGAGGAGAAGGCGAAGATGCTTATCGCCACCGATTACGCGCGGAAGATGGCTCTCGACATGCGCATGATAGACCCGCATTATGAGGACCACCCCGACAACAAGGCTTCCCACTGCGCCAAGACGATTGCGGAGTATTACCACAAATACGACGCGCAGAAAGGCACGCAGTTCGTGTTCTCGGATCTGGGAACATACCAGCCGGGCGACGGATGGAACGTGTACAGCGAGATAAAGCGGAAGCTGACGGAGGACTACGGCATCCCGGCAAGCGAGGTGCGCTTCATTCAGGAGTGCAAGACCGACAAGGCACGCAAGGGGGTGATAGACGCCATGAACGCCGGAACGGTGCGCGTGCTGTTCGGTTCCACTTCCATGCTCGGAACGGGTGTGAACGCGCAGAAACGGTGTGTCGCAATCCATCATTTGGATACGCCGTGGGTGCGACATGAAGTCGCATAGATAATTGTTGGAATGATACTTACGGGTATCAGTTTT
>NZ_JAFKPJ010000109.1:0-316 GCF_019633765.1 Bacteroides sp. 11BF | reverse complement strand
CTACGGAATCGTGATATCCCACTGTCAGTTCCGTAAAAAGATTGGCCAGATTTTGTCCTTTTATGATGCCACCTGAAACTGCATCTTTGGGACTTTTGGTAAACGGAAACGAAAAAACATATTTTTCTGACTTTTCACGTTCATTGAGTGACATGGCGCTACGTTTCACCCGGTCGCTCAGTAAGAACATCCAGTCCTGTTTGCGCACCATGCTGTCCAATTGCTGAGGAGTATATCCGATAGAGTATAATCCGCCGATAATGGATCCCATACTGGTACCTACTATATAATCGATCGGAATGCCGGCTTCTTCTAT
>NZ_JAFKPJ010000108.1:0-325 GCF_019633765.1 Bacteroides sp. 11BF | reverse complement strand
CACGTCGAACACGTAATCATCGGTGTAGAACGGGTTGAACGAAATCGGTTTCTCCTCCGTGTAGGTGAAATACACGCCATCCGCCCCGTTTGTCTTGCGCCGGATCATCTCGCACAAGCCCTGATAGGAGTTTCCCGTGTCCACTAATACCACGTGCGTACCTTGCTCGTAGTATTGCCTCACGAGGTGGTTCATGAAAAACGACTTGCCACTGCCCGAAGGACCCAACACGAACTTGTTGCGGTTGGTCGTGATGCCCCGCTTCATCGGCAGGTCGCTGATGTCGAGGTGCAACGGTTTTCCCGTAAGCCTGTCCACCATCTTG
>NZ_JAFKPJ010000107.1:0-325 GCF_019633765.1 Bacteroides sp. 11BF | reverse complement strand
CACGTCGAACACGTAATCATCGGTGTAGAACGGGTTGAACGAAATCGGTTTCTCCTCCGTGTAGGTGAAGTACACGCCGTCCGCCCCGTTTGTCTTGCACCGGATCATCTCGCACAAGCCCTGATAGGAGTTTCCCGTGTCCACCAGCACCACGTGCGTACCCTGCTCGTAGTATTGCCTCACGAGGTGGTTCATAAAAAAGGATTTGCCGCTGCCCGAAGGACCCAACACGAACTTGTTGCGGTTGGTCGTGATACCCCGCTTCATCGGCAGGTCGCTGATGTCGAGGTGCAACGGTTTTCCCGTAAGCCTGTCCACCATCTTG
>NZ_JAFKPJ010000106.1:0-325 GCF_019633765.1 Bacteroides sp. 11BF | reverse complement strand
GCAAGTGCGGAAGGTCAATCGACTCATATTTTGGCGCGTTCACTGGCAGATGCTGTGCCGACAGCTGATCGGCTGCCAGCGACAGATGTGTCGGAAACCACTAGCTTTGGCGTTAATGCCACGGTGGATGGCCGCAAAGTCAAGGTCGGTAAAGCCGAGTTTGCTGGGACGAAGGCTACGGTTGATACGACTGCCGTGTATGTGAATGTTGATGGCCAGTACGCAGGTGCGATCACATTTTCCGATCAGATTCGTCCAGAAGCAAAAGAAACGATGACGAAACTGCACGAATTAAATGATGCTAAGCTGATTATGATTTCTGGCG
>NZ_JAFKPJ010000105.1:0-327 GCF_019633765.1 Bacteroides sp. 11BF | reverse complement strand
CTATCAGAACTTTCCGAAAGGAGTTAGGGGAAATTGGGGAACATTTTCTCATAAGTATTAATATTTAATTGGTTTTGAGATAGCAATATAGGATCTGTTTGGAATCGGTTAAATATATGTTTGTTTACTATCCTAATCCTATTTTTCTACCTGTATTAGATTTAACTTTCGCAGACAAAGTTAACTCTATTTTTTATAAATACAATAAACAATACTAAAAAATAATATAAAAGAAGTCCCCTGTTGGAGTGAATGTTTCCCCAATATGAATCAAAAAGTAATATAAAATGAAAATGGATGATTACATATTGTTTTAAGTTCTGATAG
>NZ_JAFKPJ010000104.1:0-330 GCF_019633765.1 Bacteroides sp. 11BF | reverse complement strand
GATTTTGAGCTAATTGAGAATATGTACGACCGCTACGTTTTAATTCGAGTACGTTAGATAATTCGTACATAGATGTTTGAATGACATTGAAGTTCTTGTCATCAGGCTTAATTTTGGAAATTACATAATCCATAATTTTAAGTTCACGCGCATTCAAGTCATGGCGAGCTTTAGTGATAAGGTCGTTGTGTTCAGCAACCAAAAAATAGCGTTGATCGTTTATTTCGTCTTTGTTAAAGTTACGGTCATTTTTCCATAAGAGCTTCTTTACATCTACCATACAGAATCACCTCAAGAGGTATTATACATTAAAAGGAGAACAATTTTGTC
>NZ_JAFKPJ010000103.1:0-333 GCF_019633765.1 Bacteroides sp. 11BF | reverse complement strand
TGCACACCATAGCATGATAGAAGCAGCGATTGCCATTTTCAGGCGATTTGTTTCTCGAAACCGGATTAGGCTCGGAAACAGGTTAGTTTTTTCTGTCATACACTAAATTGTTCGGTTAAACATAAATTTGAATAGTTTGTTTTTAGGTTTTCCGATGGAGCTTGGTCGCTTCGGAGTTTGAGTTTAAAGTTTCTTTCTGTTTTTTTATTTCATAAGCTTATCGAATTAGGGTTATTGTATTTCTCCTGTATTTCCTTTCTCGTTTTTCTCCTCTCTGAACTGTGCTGATAATGCCAATCTCTTTCATGATCTATTAAGTACTCCAGGTACTTA
>NZ_JAFKPJ010000102.1:0-337 GCF_019633765.1 Bacteroides sp. 11BF | reverse complement strand
ACAAACAGGATAATCAAAACGATTTTGTTTTAACACAGACCTCATCTCGCGAACATTAGCAGGATGAAGGAAAAAAAGAACCGGTATTTGATAGCCTACTATAGAATCCGCATATTTCATAAACTCCTTCCATTTAGGCAATTGCAATTTACAGCTGGAACAACCCAACGAATCGACATAGGTCACGATCTTATAATCCGAAACAGGGATTTTAAAATCGACAGGAGTTTTTCCATATAACGTAAAACTAGGATTTGTCGGAAATAGCACCTCCTTCCCATTCCAATTTTTAACAAGTTCTTCAAGTTTTTCCTTCTCGGTCTGCTGACATGAGATT
>NZ_JAFKPJ010000101.1:0-337 GCF_019633765.1 Bacteroides sp. 11BF | reverse complement strand
ACAAACAGGATAATCAAAACGATTTTGTTTTAACACAGACCTCATCTCGCGAACATTAGCAGGATGAAGAAAAAAAAGAACCGGTATTTGATAGCCTACTATAGAATCCGCATATTTCATAAAATCCTTCCATTTAGGCAATTGCAATTTACAACTGGAACAACCCAACGAATCGACATAGGTCACAATCTTATAATCCGAAGCAGGGATTTTAAAATCGACAGGAGTTTTTCCATATAACGTAAAACTAAGATTTATCGGAAATAGTACCTCCTTCCCATTCCAATTTTTAACAAGTTCTTCAAGTTTTTCCTTCTCGGTCTGCTGACATGAGATT
>NZ_JAFKPJ010000100.1:0-339 GCF_019633765.1 Bacteroides sp. 11BF | reverse complement strand
GCCAAAACACTGTAGTTATGGCTGTCTGCCGACAGATCGCCAAGACCGGCTTGCGGATTATACGTAGTCTTGTTGTACGTATAAGCAAACGGATCGATTTGCGCACCGACGTAGAGGGCAGGAAGAACATAGTAATCGACACCGATAGTCAGGGCGCCACGAAGATTCCAGCTTTCGGCAACCGATTTGCCCATAGAGGTCTCTTCATCATACTTCATTTCATTTTCGCCGTAAGCAAAACCTACGCGAACGCCTGTATACCACATCAGGTTAGGAACACGCTTGATGTTGAAATAACGATCAACACCTGCCGACACATTATAGGCGAACGACTGAGCA